>CAYYFV010000074.1:0-5041 GCA_964471455.1 uncultured Candidatus Peribacteria bacterium
AATACTGTCGAGCCAGATGTGGTTGAGCAAATTATTCGTCCAACTGGATTGTTGGACCCAACTGTGGAGGTGCGCTCGACTAAGGGGCAGGTGGATGATGTGTATAAGCAAGCTTTAGAGGTGGTGAATCGTGGTGAGAGAGCTTTAATAACTACTTTGACAAAAAAATCTGCCGAGGCTTTGAGTGAATATATGGCTAAAAAGGGAATGAAGGTGCGTTATTTGCATTCGGATATTGATACTATTGAACGGATTGATATTTTGCGTGATTTGCGTGAGGGTGTTTGTGATGTAGTTATTGGTATTAATTTGCTGCGGGAAGGTTTGGATTTGCCGGAGGTGTCTTTTGTCGGGATTTTGGATGCTGATAAGCAAGGTTTTTTGCGTTCTAGGTCTGCCTTGCTGCAAACAATTGGACGGGCAGCTCGTAACCAAAATGGTTTTGTGGTTATGTATGGTGATAAAATTACAGATGCTATGAGGCAAGCCTTGGATGAAACCAATCGCCGTCGAGAAATCCAAGATGCACACAACAAAGAACATGGTATCACTCCTCAGACGATTAAGAAGGCGATTAAGGATATTGCTCAAACCTCTCGTAGAAACGAATCTGAAACTATCCGTAAATATGAAAACAAAGATGTTCCAGAACATGAGCAAAAAAGACTCGTCGAAGAGCTCGAGATGCAAATGGATTTGGCGTCTCGTAATATGGAATTTGAGAAGGCTGCCGAGTTGCGTGATGAAGTTGAAATTCTCAAAGCTAAATTTAATATGAAATAAATCATGGAGACAGTATTCAAAAATTTCAAACCGACTGGTGGCAAATTACTCAAGATTGCATACCGAGTTGAGGGTGATCAAGTTGTGGAATTTCGTTTGCGTGGTGATTTTTTTATGCATCCAGAATCAGCTTTGGAGGCACTTGAAGATAAGGTTTTGACTTTGCGATTGGATAAAAATTTTGTTCAAGAGTTGGGGGCGTTTTTGGCGGAGCAAAATGTGCAATTGTTTGGATTTACAGTTGAGAATTTATATGAAATTTTAACCACTGGAGCATGCAGTTAAAAGTAATAAATACTGGATTTAATTCGGCTAGTCAGAATTTTGCGATGGATGAAGCTATTCTGGAATGGGTTCAACAAACTGGGGTGCCTGTGCTGCGATTCTATGGATTTAGTCCGACTGCATGCACGATTGGATATTTTCAAGGAATGGATTTAGAAATAGACCTAGCCAAGGCTAAGGCAGCAGATGTTGAGTGCGTGCGCCGGATGACAGGTGGCGGCGCAGTCATGCATGATGCTAATCAACTGACGTATTCTTTGATAGTTCCAGAAGCAATGGTTCCCAAAAATATTCAAGAATCTTATGAGTTTATTTGTCGTCCGATATTGACTGTCTTGGCTCAAATTGGTTTGCAGGCTGAATTTGCGCCCTTGAATGATATCATTCTGAACGGTCAGAAGATTTCTGGTAACGCTCAGACGCGTAAGCAAGGTGTGGTGTTGCAGCACGGAACATTGCTTCTGGATGTCGATGTTGATTTGATGTTTAGTTTGCTTTTGGTGCCAGATGAAAAAATGCGTGACAAATTAGTTGCGAGTGTCAAAAAGAGAGTCACTGGAATCCACCGCCACTTGTCTGAACCGTTGGAGTTCGATAGGTTGGCAACTATGATTGCCGAGCAATTTGCTGAGCTTCTGGAGATGGATTTGTCATGGGATTTTGATATGGAGTTGGTGTCTGAGCGCGTGGAACAGTTGCAGGCTAAGTATTTTTCGGATGGGTGGAACCTGAAGTACTAAAATGCTTGATGCTTCTAGTTTTTGTCTGACTATTGTGAGCATTTATTTGGATTGGCAATATGGCTCAGTTTGATAAACTTGTCTTAAGTACTTGTATCAGAATCGATCCAATTAATAACTTTATCGATCATGATTAGATTTATGCGACATAATCGTGTGGCCCCTCCTTATAATGACTATTCCAAATTGGGTTTGCAGCAATTGAGTAAGTTGAGTTTGCAGGAAATGGATCCAGCTATTCAAGATTTGCAAGTGTCCGATTTTGAAGCGATGGATTTAGAGTTTATTAGAAATGCTGATATTTTTGTATCTTCAGAATCGGTTAGGACTCAAGAAACTATGCGTCAAATTTTAAATTTTTTGGGTTTGCGCAAAAATATAATAATTGATTCTCGTGTGAATGAAATTTTATTTGATGCGAGTGCTTTGGTCTCCAGTCAAGAGAATATACTTGGGCAGGTGCGAGATAATCTATTTGATTTTGTTCTTGGTAGTCGCGCTGGGGTAGAGTCTTTTGATTCGGTGTCTGAGCGGGTGTTATCTTTTTTGAAAGAGTATCATGGAAAGAAGGTGTTTGTGCTTTCGCATGGGTTTTTGATGTCTATGCTGCCACTTGTTTGCAATTTAGATTTATTGGATCAAGAGGTCTTTGAATTTATGAGGACTGACTATTTGCAGGTAAGAGAAGCTGCTAAATTGTAGTTTTGACAAGTCTATTTTTTTGTGTTGAAGATATATTTCTGTTAACTTGATAATGTATTTAACTATGTTGGCTATGTGTTCAAACAAAACTTGGTTTTATAAATTAACTGCTACTTTGACTATCATTGGTGGTCTAAATTGGGGGCTTATTGGATTTTTTGATTTTGATTTAGTTCAAGCTCTATTTTCTTCAATGGAAATGCTTCCTACAATTGTATATGATTTGATTGGTTTATCTGCTTTGTATATGGCTTACACTTGTTTAACTAGCAAAGAATAATTGGTATTTTCTTTGGTAATTTAGTGTAAAATGCATTTAACCCTTCGCTTATGTGGAGGGTTTTTTTTGTAATTTTTAAAGATTTATGATATCATTATATGATAATATAATATTGTTTTATGGTGCAAGCTAAGTCTACGGTGGATTCTGTAGTTGCTTCTGCTGCTACGTTGGATGCTTTTGATGAAATTTCTAAAAGTACATTAGAAAGTTTGAATACTTTGAATACTGAGATTACTGGCAAGATGACAAGTATTACTGTTAAGGAATCTTTGAAGTTGCTTGGGAATATGCGAGATGTGAAACTGTTTTTGAAGACCAAAGATGCCTCTGCATATACTGTTTGTGTGCAGCGTGTCTTAAATGATTTGATGTTTGATAGAGTGCAGGTTAGCTCTAAGTTGTCTGAGAGACTTAAGCAAGATGGTAAATGGGGTAGGAAGACTAAGGCGGTAGTTTTGCTTTTTCAGAAGCATTGTAATTCTGTTTTAAAGTATTTAGGTGTTAAATATCTGATGAAAGAAGATGGATTGATTGGTTCGGAGGTAATTAATGCAATGTTGTCTTTTGAATCGGGAAGGCCTTTGGAATTTTTAATGCTGAAGTTGGGGATGTCTAAAGAGGGTGTCGATGCTTTGTTTGCAAAATATAGTAAGGTTTTTATGGATGTGTTTTCTAGTGGCTCTCTTGGTCTTGTAAGTGATTGGTTGGCTTCTATTGGAGATCTGCAAGGATCTTCAGATGGAGATCTGCAAGGATCTTCAGAGTCTGTTTTGGTGGGTGCTGATGTAGCTAAAGAGGCCGTTGTTGAGTCTGAAGATGAAAGTAAATCTGTGCCTACCGCTTGGAAGCAAAAGGTCAGAGCGGTTATAAAAACTACACAAGGCCCATCTACTCAAGCGGGGGCTGCTAGGCAGCCAGAGGTGATGACTGTGGCGAAATTACTTAAAAGAGTCAAAGACCTGGCTAATACTAAGCAAGTGGAAGTCAATGGGCGTGTTTATACTGTCTCACAGATAAAACGCTTGCAAGATTCTGATCAATTGGGCAAGCCAAAAGGATTGTGGTCTCGGATTGCATTTGATTATGGTTTGGAATTTAAACAGGAGTTCGAAGACACAGAGAAGGATAAAAGATATAAGTTCCAGAAAATGGTTGAGAGGTATCCGCGTTTGACTCCTTATTATGAATATTTAGGAAGGATTATTCAGGAAGAAAGTCAATGGCGTCCTAAGTTGAAGAGTGGTTCTGGCAAGGCCTATGGTTTGGCCCAAATTAAACAAAGTTATTACCAATATTATTTGCATAATATCAAGCGACTAAATCAGGACAAGCGAAAGGTGGCCTTGGACAAGATGGATAAATTGTTACGTCCGAGATATAACTTAAAGGTGTTTTTGTCTGTGATTAATAGGCAAGCTCAATGGATGTTGGGTTTGGATTATGTCAAACAGTATCCAGATAGAATTGGATTTGTGTTGTATATTATTCATCATGATGGGTTTGGGGGTTCCAAGTGGACTTTGAAATATTTGCAAGAGGCTGAGTCTGTAAATGCAAAAACTTTTGGAGCTTTTAAGAAAAAATATCGGGATGAATTGCCAAAGTCATGGCATGCCAACTTTGGAGTTTTGAAGGCGGTCTTGAACAAAGCAGCAATTGTAAATGGTGCTGATATGGAGACTATGTTTGCTCCGGAGTCTGTGACAGATGAGTATATGAAATCAAAGGTACAGTTCTTTGGTGATTCTTTGGCTGCTGGTGTTCAAGGCTGTTTGTATGGACCTGGCGCTGGGCCTGTACTTGATATAACCAAATCTGGTTGGACATCTACTAGGCTTAGGGAGAGCTTCGCTGATTTGTTACAATATGCTGGTAGAGAATATGGAGTAATTTTTATGGGGCATAACGACATGCTTATGAAATCGAAGTCTGATTACCAATCTCGTGAACGGCAGGTTGTAGAGAATATGAGATCTGTGATTGCATCTATGAAAGAGGCTGGCATGAAACCAATAATTATTTTGCCGCAGGAGTTTGCCAAAGTAGAAGAAACTAGACATGGATCTATAGATCCAGAGAACATTGCTAAGCTAGTAGTCAAATTGGAGGCTGAATTCGGATCGGAACTCATGATAAAAACTGTAAAATCTTCCAAGTTACATCTGTCGGCGCGTGGTTATCAGGCTGTCTTGCAACAAGTTCGTTCGAAAATTTATAATGATCGATTTGAGAGTTTGTAGGTATAAAA
>CAYYFV010000075.1:0-4967 GCA_964471455.1 uncultured Candidatus Peribacteria bacterium
ATTAATGGGCAGTTGTCGTGAATGTTGTCGAGTCCGTCGTTGTCGATGTCATTGTCGCAGGCGTCACCTTGGCCGTCGGCATCTTGGTCTTCTTGAGTTGGGTTGGCTATTAATGGGCAGTTGTCTGCGTCATTAAGAATTGTATCGCCGTCTTTATCATCGTCACACTCATCTCCAAATCCATCACCATCCAAGTTGGTTTGGTCTGGGTTGGCAATATCTGGACAATTATCACTTGAATCAGTGATTCCATCCTGGTCTGAATCTATATTTTCTATATCAGCACAAACGGGTTCTGTATCATCGTCGATGCCGTTGAAATTCAGATCTGTGAATGGCATTGGCAAACAATTGATACCAACATTGATTGGGGCATTGTTTTTGTCTCTGGTGTTACAGTAGAATGTTGTGTTTTGGAGATTTCGAAGGCGTAGATTGGGGTTAATTTCTGTCGCAATATCTCCTAAGTCTGTTGAGCCGAGGTAGATATTTTCGATAGATGATCCTTCTAATATATTTTTAGCTGTGTTGAGATTGGAATTAAAATCTACGTTCATTAGATATAGATTTTGTATATTACTAGCTAACAACATGGAGTTTGAAATTGCATTTGATTGAAAATTCCAGGTTGATAGGTTTAGTCTGTTTAAGTTTTGATTCTGTGCAAATGAGTATGTGAATGAGTTTATGTTTGATATGTCCCAATGATAAATATTTAGATCTGTAATTTTGTTTTTTTCCAACATTTGATCTATGGATGAAACATTGTTTGTATTAAATTCCCCTTCAAAGTTTCTTATATAGTTTGTTTCGTCACCTCTGTTAAACATTTGTTGTGTTGATATGAGATCTAAGTCTCCTATTCGTTTGACGGTACTAAGATCTGTATCTCGAAAGTATAGTCTATCCATAAAACCATTTATGGAAATATTATTTACTGTTGGCTGAGAATATTCTTTTGTGATTATCTTTCTATATTGATTCATTACATATCTGCAGTTGCCCCGTTCGAATTGACCAGCTGCGGGACACTCGTTTGAATTATCTTGGAAATCAATTGTAAATTGACATCCAAGAGGGGTTCTCCATCGGTCACATAATACTTCTAAATTTAGGATGGCGTTTGGAGATGGGTTTTGGTCTGTGGATCCATCTAGATCAAAGACCATGTCTTGGCAGGCATCACCCATTCCATCTTGAAAACGATCTGTTTGGTCTGGATTGAATGTAAATGGGCAATTGTCTATGGAGTCGTCGATACTATCTTGATCGGTATCAAAATTGCACTCATTTGTACTATTTCTTAGGGGACTTGTTGTTCTGCCACAACCTTCTAGTTCGTCTTCGATCCCGTTATTGTTTATATCTAGAAATGGCATTGGCAAGCAATCTAGCCCTTGGTTTATTGCATTGCCGTTTTGATTGATTGTGTTACAGAAAAGTCTGTCGTTTTGGAAAAACCTTCTATCACCCTGTGCATTCAAAATAACACTGCTATAATCTGTTGATCCCAAAATTATATTTGCTACTGGTCGGGCTGCTTCGTTTAAGGATCTGAAAAGGTCTCCAGGAGCTATTATATTTACTAAAAATATATTTTTTATATTTCTTAGGTGGCCACTTCTTAAATTACCAACTCTGCTTCCAACAAGATTTAAATTTGATAAGTTTAAATATTCTAGGTTGGATGCTAGTTCTAGTGTTAAGTGAAAGCTTGAGTCTGGACCAATTAGCCAATGAGAGGCATCTAGGTTTTTGATATTAGATCGTGATAGAAACTGACCTATTTGTGTCTGAGAGAAATTTGCTTCTCCCTCTATTGTTTCTAAAGAGTCTATATTTTTTAGTGTGTTTTGTAATCGTTGCAGACCCAATTCACCAAATCTTTTTATATGTTTAATATCAGAGTTTTCTAATGTTAATTCAGATATGTGTCCTTGAATGGAAACTTGTGGAATGTAATTTGTTTGATATTGATAGTTAATTGTTTTTGTTTCTCCTGGGTTTAGAATGTATGAGCAGTATGATGAACCCTCTAGTGTCTGTCCTTGGTCAGGACATTCTAGTGGGAATTGATTGAAATCTATTTGGATCTCACAATCAGAGTCTTCAGTTTGGTAGCAATTTGCAATTAGGTTTAAATCAACATTTTCAGATGGGTTTTCTAGGCTAAATATCATGTCTTCACAGGCATCACCGAGTCCATAATTGTCGAAAAATCCATTTATGTCTGTTTGGTTCTGGTTGTGTGTAAAAGGGCAGTTATCTAGAGTATTGTCATGACCATCATTATCAAAGTCATATTCACAAACATTTATATTTGGTATGACTATTCTTTGACTTGTTCTTTTTGTTTCTGTTTCTGAGTTTTTTTTGATTATTAAATTTTTTTCCTGAATTAACTTTTTGATTTCTGTGATTTTTTCAAGGTTTTTCGGATCAGTTTTTTTTATATATTGCAGTTCTTTATTTAATTTATGGAGTTTGTTTTTTAATTTCGAGTTTTCTAAATTTGTTTGTTTCAGTTTTGTAAAACCTTGGAAGTAATTAGTGTTCAAAGTAGATACACTAAAAAATATCGCCAATATTAGAATTAGAACTATGTGGGTTGTTTTGAGTTTTTTAAATATGCTTTTCATTTAAATTGAAATTTAACCTAATTAAATCTATATATTTTAACATGAAAAGCTCTTCTTGGCAAGATTTGCTTTGAGCTAGGTCTTGTCTGGTTTTGGGTGAAGATTTTGTCGTAGATTAACTGTAAGGGAGCTATATACTTGGATATTGGTCTTGTTGGTTGCTGGTGGGTGATTGTGACGTCTGTAATGATGTTTTTTGAGAATTGGAAATGGGCAGTTGGTTCAAAGCAATGGGGGATTTGTAAGATAGGTTTTAGATGAGTTTTTGGACTAATCTAACCTGTTTTGGTGTGAATGTGCGGATACCGCGGATATGATCTGAGTTATGATGCTGAAAAGCTCCCAAGACCGATAGGACTATTAAGCATGTCATGAGTGTTTTTTTGGACTTGGGGAGTAGCACTTTTTTATTTTTAGATTTTTATATTCTAACATAAAAGATGCTTTTTGGCAAGATCTGTAGGTGTATTATTTAGTTTGTTGTGGGTGGGAGGTTAATTTGTTGTATTCTGGGAAGTTTTTGATGAAGGTTTTGGCTTTGTTGGAGAGGGGGGGGTGCCATATGTGTGGGATGAGTTTTTGAAACTTGATGAAGGTTGTTTGGAAGCTTGTTAGGTTGTTTTGTTGTTCGAAAAGTAGCAGTTCCAGGAGCCAGACTGGATTGTGGGGGTTTTGTAGATGTAGATTTGTGAGGATTTGATGCGAGTGTCTTGTTGAATTTAGATGTTTGGCCAGCCATATTTGTGACTGTGGTGCTGGAGATTCTAGTTTGTTGAGGTTTTCAAAGGTGAGGAGTCTATTTTGGAGATTTGAATATCCTAATTCCATCCAAAGCTTGGAGTAATGTGGATTGATCTTAATTGCTTGTGAGAGATGGATTTGGGCTAATTGATAGTCCTGGTTGAAATGTTTTTTGTAGTTTTTGTAGTGTTGCGACAAGGTAAATGTTTGGTAGGTGTTATTGAGTATAAGAATGCCAATTATGATTAGTGCTGATAGATATATTTTTGATATTTGGAAAGATGGTTTTTGTTTAGATTTTTGTAGAGAAAACAGCAGGACTAATATTGTTAAGCTTGGGAGGTCAAAGAAGTTAAATTGGTTTTGAAAAATATTAGTTAATATAAGAGTGTTGCTGAGTTGATTTGTTGGGAATGTTTTGATGAGATGAATTATTATTAGGAGATAGATAATGAGTCCCAAAGGCCCCGATGAGTATATTATTGACAGCGTTTGATTATGTATTTTGTCGGCGGTTTTGTAGATGTTGTCTTCTAAAATGTTAAATTGTGCTGTTTGGGTTGTTGGAAAGAATGTTTGGATGTTTTCTATGCCGTGTCCAAAGGGTTTTTCTTGTATGAGTTGTATAGTTGATTTCCAGATTTCAAATCGAGAGTGGAGAGAGTTACTGTTAAGGATGTTTTGATGGTTAGCCCCTAGAGTGAAGCCAAGAATAAGGATTGTTAAGATGAGATATTTTTTTATGTGTTTACGGTAAATGATTAATGAGCCCAAGATGAATCCTAAAATGCTGGATCGGGTTTGGCTCAGAATGAGGGCTGTTAATTGAGGTATGAGAAAATGAATGTTTTTTTTGTGTTTTTGGAATTGATATAAATTATAGAGGCTGCTGATACACATTAGTTGGCCCAGATATGATGGGTTGCCGCTAAAGCTAAAGATTCTTCCTTGAAAAATACGAGAATTGAAATGGTCGAATAATAGATCCATTCCCATGAATTGAAATAATCCATAGAGTGCTATTGCTTGAGTGGTGTAATTGAGGGTTGTGAATAGTTTTTGTTGAAGTGAGGATTTTTCTGTGTTTGAAAGAAAGATTTGGTTGAGGACGAAAACTATGAATAAGAGGCTGTATGTGTAGAGGCCCATGAAGCGATCGAGGGTGCCAAGTAGTGAAATTTGAGGGGTTAGAGAGAAATATGTGTAAAGACTAAGAGTTGCAAAGGTTGCTAGTCCTAATTGAAAAGCCCTTGACTTGAATGGGTTATAAACTTGGATTTGTGATTTTTTATTAAGAAAATAGCTGCTCAGAAAAAAGAGGCCAATTACTAATTGAAAGATAATAAATTTACCCCCGGCGAATGGGCTGTGTGAAGAGTTAAGAAAGGCTAGGGGCACAGTAATGACTAGAAACAGATTGAGAAGTGTGAGCGTCTGTGTCATATTATTTGAGAATTTGTAATTGTACTTATTATAAAATGTTTGATTTACTTAAGAAAGACACTTTGAAAATTGTTGATAAGTTAGCTTTGAAAGAGGATGACTTTGAATGCCAGTCTATTAAAGGATTTGGCAAAGGCGGTCAGA
>CAYYFV010000076.1:0-4965 GCA_964471455.1 uncultured Candidatus Peribacteria bacterium
CATCTTCTGACTCGATGACAATTTTGAAGTTATCTACAGAGACTACACGTCCAGCTTCTTGAGATCTGATTGATCTAGATTTTTGTGATGATTTGCTAAGAATTGCTTTTTCTTTGACTACATCTCCGATTTTAACATCTGGGGTGTAGCTTTCTGGCAGTTCGTAAGCTGTTTCGATTGGGCTGTTTGATGTGAGATGGATCTCTGTGTTTTGTCCTTTAGTTACTAATTTGACTGTACCGTCAAATTGAGCAATTAGGGCAGGTGATTTTGGTGGACGTGCTTCGAAGATTTCTTCGATACGTGTCAGACCCTGAGTCATATCACCGGCTTCTTGGGCAACACCCCCCATGTGGAAGGTACGCATTGTGAGCTGTGTACCTGGTTCACCGATTGATTGAGCAGCGATAATACCTACTGCCGTACCAATATCTACTGGTTGGTTGTTACCAAAGTCGTATCCATAACATTTTTGGCAGACTCCGTTTTCTGTTTTACATGTGAGTGGAGATCCGACTTCGATTTCTGGGACATTATGTTGTTTGATGAGCTCGAGTTCTTTGTGACCGATCATTTCACCTTTTTCTACGATGATTTCACCAGTAGTTGGGCTAGCGATTGCATCTCCAGCGATTCTACCGAATATTCTGTAGTTGAAGTCAGTTTGCATTCTTTCACTTTCTGTTTTTGTGATTCTATGTGTTCGAGTTGTTCCACAATCGTGTTCGCGAATTATCATATCTTGCACGGCATCTACCAAACGACGGGTGAGATAACCTGCCTCGGCTGTTTTGAGGGCGGTATCGGCTTTACCTTTACGACCACCATGTGTGGCGATGAAATATTCAAGAATTGTGAAACCCTCCAACAAACTGGATTGAATCGGAAGTTCAATTGTTTCACCAGATGGAGAGGCTACAAGTCCTTTCATACCTGCCATTTGAGTAATTTGACCCCATTTACCACGGGCTCCAGATTCTGTGAGGTAGTGAATGTGGTTTTCGTTATGGTAGTTTTTGATCATGGCATCTGTGATTTCGTTTTTGACCTTGGTCCAGACTTTAATAGTGTTTTGGTATCGCTCTTGGTTGGTAATAAGACCTGTCCAGAAGTGATTATAAATTGTTTTAACTTTTGACGTAGCTTCGGCAAGGAGTTCCTTTTTTTCGTCTGGAATAATTAAGTCATTTGCACTAATAGATAGACCAGATTCACTTACGTATTTGAAACCAAGATCTTTGAGGTCGTCGGCAAATTCTGCGGTTTTGTCGATGCCATATTTGTTGAAACATTCTGATACGAGGGCGTTGAGTTTCTTTTTGTCTAGTGTTTGGTTTATGAATTGTAGGCTCTCTGGGACTATCCTGTTGAAGAGGATTCGACCAATTGTGGTTTCTATTAACTCTCCATTGACTCTATATTTGATGGCAGCTTGGATGTGTGCTTGATTAAGATCGAGTGCTGCTTTGGCCTCGTTGTAGGATCCGAGAATCAAGCCTTCACCGTGTTTAGCTTCTGTCATTTTTGTCAGGTAGTAACATCCAAGAATGATATCTTGGTGAGGTGTTACGATTGGTTCTCCGGCAGAAGGTTTGAGTAGGTTTTTGGAAGATTGAATTAACTCTTTGGCTTCTTTTTGAGCTGCCTTGGAAAGAGGCAAGTGAACCGCCATTTGATCTCCATCGAAGTCGGCATTGAAGGCTGGACATACGAGAGGGTGAATTTGAATGGCCTTCCCTTCGATTAATTTTGGTTTGAAGGCTTGGATACCAAGTCTATGTAGGGTTGGTGCACGGTTGAGAAGGACATATTTATCGTGTGTGACTTCGTCTAAGATATCCCAGACTTCTTTTTTGTTTGCAGATATGAGTTTTTCTGCAGATTTGATATTGTGAGCGTGCCCATCTCTTATAAGACGA
Organism: uncultured Candidatus Peribacteria bacterium; assembly: GCA_964471455.1. GTDB lineage: Bacteria > Patescibacteriota > Gracilibacteria > UBA1369 > CAYYFV01. The sequence continues at coordinate 1,920 of CAYYFV010000076.1, forward strand.
CCAAGTACGAATGGTTTGAAAAGAGTCAAAGCCATAGATTTTGGGAGTCCACATTCGTTGAGCTTGAGGTTTGGACCGACTACAATCACCGAACGACCAGAGTAGTCTACACGTTTACCAAGAAGGTTTTGACGAAAACGACCCTGTTTACCTTTGAGCATGTCAGAGATAGACTTGAGTTTACGTTTGTCAGATGAATTGTATGAGCCTTTGGATTGACGAGCAGAGATATTAAGTAGGGTATCTACTGCTTCTTGAAGCATACGTTTTTCGTTACGGCAGATGACTTCTGGAGCACCGATAGAAAGTAGTTTTTTGAGACGGTTGTTTCTGTTGATAACTCTTCTATATAGATCGTTGAGATCAGAAGCGGCAAATCTACCACCATCGAGTTGAACCATTGGTCTCAAATCTGGTGGGATAACTGGAAGAGTGCTAAGAATCATCCATTCCGGTTTGATTTCAGCTTGGTTGAGACTTTGAATTAATTTGAGTCTTTTGGTTGATTTAATTAATTTTTGGCCACTGGCGTTGTCGACTTCTGTTTTAAGTTCAGCTGTCATTTGTTCCAGATCCATGTTGGAAATTAATTCATGTACAGCTTCGGCACCGGTACCAGCTTTGAAGATATGTCCAAATTTCATAGACATTTCTCTATATTCCATTTCAGATAGAACGACACCGTTGTCTAGGTTGGCTAGATCTTCTTTGGCTTTGGTGTGTTGTTGTTCGAGATTTTCGAGTTTTTGTGCGACTTCTGATTCGAGTTGGGTTTCTTGGGCTTTGCCGCCACCAGCAGTTTTGAGAGCTGCAAGTTCTTGCTCGTAGTCTTCTTTGATTTTTTGTCTAAAAGCTTTGTATTCTGTTTCGAGTTGGTTTTCGGTTTCTGTTTTGGATTCGTGATCAACAGTAATGACAATGTATGCTGCAAAATAAACTACTTGTTCAATGGTTTTGACAGGTAAGTTTAGAAGCATCCCAATTCTACTTGGTGTAGATCTGAGATACCAAATGTGAGTTACTGGAACTGCTAATTTGATGTGCCCCATTCTTTCACGTCGAACTGTGTTTTTTGTAACTTCAACACCACATTTTTCACAAATGACACCTTTATATCTTACTCTTTTATATTTTCCACAGTAGCATTCGTAGTTTTTGGTAGGACCAAAAATCCGTTCACAAAAGAGTCCATCTCTTTCTGGTTTTTGTGTTCGGTAGTTGATTGTTTCTGGTTTTTTGACCTCACCGTGTGACCACGATGTGATTTGTTCCGGAGAAGCAATCGCAACCGATATGGAGTCAAAGTTGTTTAAGTTATCTTTAAAATTAACAACCATATTGATAAATAATTAATTATTAGTAATTTCTTCGTCCAAATCTTCGTCTGATGGAGCAATTTCCATGTCTTCTAGATCCGGAAGATCGGTATTGGCAAGTTTGTCGATGCTGTTTTGCATTTCCTCGACGATGTCGTCTTCGATATCGTGTTCAATTTCACCGGCAATACCTAGTTGGTTTAGAGTTTCGCCAGTGTTTTCTTCGAGATCTTGGGCAACTTCTTTGTTGAGTTCCTCGGCTGATCCGTCTTCTATAAGGAAGTCCTCTGATTCGTCGAAAGATAATCTGTCATTCATTAGTTCGACATTCAGTCCAAGTCCTTGAAGTTCATTGATAAGGACATTGAATGATTCTGGCGTTCTTGGTTTTTTGATATGAAGATCTTTGATGATTGCTTCGTAGGCATGTGCCCGTCCAAGAATATCATCTGATTTGATTGTTAGCATTTCTTGCAGTACGTGAGCAGCACCATATGCTTCGAGTGCCCAGACTTCCATTTCTCCGAATCTTTGACCACCATGTTGGGCTTTACCACCGAGTGGTTGTTGAGTTACAAGTGAATATGGACCTACAGAACGTGCATGAATTTTATCTTCTACTAAGTGGTAGAGTTTGAGAATATATGACATTCCAACTGTGGATCTGTGTTTGAGAGCTTCGCCGGTTTTTCCGCTAAATAGTTGGACTTTGCCATCTATGTCGCAACCGGATTTTTTTAGGAGGTCGGTGACGGTTTCTCTTGGAATACCATTTAGAGCAGGGGATGCAACATTGATTCCAAGTTTGTGAGCGGCCCATCCCACGTGGCACTCTAGAATTTGACCGATGTTCATACGAGAAATTACACCAATTGGATTGAGACATATGTCTACAGGTGTACCATCCGGTAAGTATGGCATGTCTTCTTGTGGGACAATAAGTGAGATGACGCCTTTGTTACCGTGACGACCAGCGACTTTGTCACCAATAGAGATTTTTCTAGTTTGAGCAATCGATACTTGAATTTGTCTGATGACTCCCGTTGGAAGTTCGTCGCCATTTTTTCTTTCAAAAATTTGAATATCTACGACCTTACCATATGATCCGCCTGGCATTTTGAGAGATGTGTCTTTGACATCACGTGCTTTGTCACCAAATATAGCTCTTAAGAGTCTTTCTTCAGCGGTGAGTTCGGTTTCACCTTTTGGAGTGATTTTACCGACGAGAATATCTCCCTCTTTGACACTAGCTCCTAGTCTGATAATACCGTCTTCGTCTAGGTCTTTGAGTTTGCCCTCACCTACATTTGGAATGTCTTTGGTAATAACTTCCATGCCGAGTTTGGTGTCACGGACATCAATTGTGTAGTGTTCGATATGAATTGAGTCGAAAATACCATCTTTTACGAGTCTGTCTGAGATTACTACTGCATCTTCGTAGTTATAACCTTCCCAGGGGATATAGGCTGTAATTAGGTTGGCACCCAGTGCTAAGTCACCTTGGTCAATAGAGGCTCCGTCTACTAAGACATCTCCTTTTTTGATTTTTTGTCCTGAGATTACTACAGGTCTTTGATTGAGACAGGTTCCTTGGTTGGATCTTTGGAAGTTTTGAAGTGTGTATTCAACTTTTTTACCGTTTTTATAGATGACTTCTATTTTGGATCCGTCTACGTATGAAACATCACCATCTTGTTCGGCTTGAATAACGTGGTTGGAATTACGTCCAG
>CAYYFV010000077.1:0-4853 GCA_964471455.1 uncultured Candidatus Peribacteria bacterium
TTGTCCACAAGATCCAAATGCTTCTCAAGCCGACCTAGATAATGACGGCACAGGGGATTCTTGCGACGACACGGATGATCGTCCGGCAGACACTGACCAAGATGGAGTAGCCGACACCAATGACAACTGCCCAGCAATAAGCAATCCTAACCAAGAAGATGCTGATTTTGACCTTATTGGAGACGCTTGTGATACAGAAACAATTACAGATCTCGACAACGATACCATCCCAAATGCAGATGATAACTGTATAGATATAGCCAACACCGACCAAGAAGACACAGATAAAGATGGGGTCGGAGACGCTTGCGATATCGACTCTGGAGCTGATGTCTCAATGCAAGTCGACGGTGGTCATATTCGAATTTTGACCCCAAACAACGTCAGCTTCAAAATCACAGGTAGCAACTTGAGTGCCTCCAGAGGAAGTTATAGATTTGCAGCCCGCAATCTTGCAACCTACAATATTCAATCAATCACACTCAACGAAGCCAAAACCGAAGCTACAATCTCCTTAGGTAACATTTTACCATGTATGACACTAACTTGTGATGCATCTACCTTGTTCTTCAAAAACGATGACGGAGACTTTGTAACTAGTGGTTTCTCTATAGAAATAGCTAAGCCTGATTTCAACATTGGCCTCAACTCATCCAATCAACTCACAGGAGAAATAGCCTGCCTTCAAGCAGCTTCTAGCCATTCGATCCAAGCAACAGCATCGAATGGTCAAAAAACTACAATCAATTTATCTGAGCAATGCGACGGCACAACAGTCGATCAAAAACTATCTTTTAGTCTAGAGAATCCATTTGCCGACGGCCAAGTCATTTTCAATATAGAAACAGATGCGAGTCAAAATCCACAACACAGGACCAAAACAGTGACTATCGAAAAAAACACAAATCTTTCTCTCAATCTTCTAGCCGACAAATTCTTTAGCTGTTCCAATTCCAATAGCTCACTACCAGGCACCAAAACTCGCTGCCAAACAAATCTAGAAGTAGACGAAACTATTTCTGACTCTATTGTCATATTTGTCGAAGGTACAGATTTCGATCAAGCTCGAAGATTAGTGGTCAAACAAACTTCCTCCGGATCCATTCTCGAAGCCACCGGCATCCAAATACCAAACGCCACTGGGGCTCAACCGGCTCTCATGCTTGGAATCAGGTCAGATGAATCAACAGCAGTCAAAACAAATTCCTTTATAGATGTAGTTAATCTCAACGATATCGACCAAGATGGTTTTGATTCAACCAAGCAGCTAGATGTCATTATCGACAACAAAATCGAAATTGGTACCCGAGCAGAGCTCGAAATCGAAGTTCCAAACAACCTCACTCTCGGTTTCTTGCAAGTTAGCTTCAAGGGTGCCCAAAGACAAAATAGAAGAGTCAAAGGTGCTATCTACACTCACTGTTCAAGACAATTTGTGAAACAGGTCGACAAAGCCATAGTCCGAAGAGCTTGCGACAAGTTCACCCAGGATGGAGATATCCAAGGACCAGACTCCATTTACCTAGATAATTTTGACACAAGTAAAATTACAGCCAGCGGTGACTATGATATCAAAATAGTAGGCTATAGCCTCAATCCAGATGGCACAGTTACCAAAACTCAAGAGATCATAGACGATGCCTTCGAGGCCATTCCACAAGTTTATTTGATCAACAGCCAAATGGGTCTCAAGCTTGATCAGCTTGGACAGTCATACAATCCAAATAGTGGGATCCTCGGTCAGTTCTTCAAAAACAAACAGGACCAAAACCCACCAAATCCTAAATGCATGGTCTTATTCCGCGACATCCAAATGACCAACCCTCTCTGTAACGACTTAGTATACTTACACGACCTAGGTATCTACAAAGGACAACAAGTTAATGGGCAAATAGTCTCTGGTATCGAAAAAGCAGCCCTCAGAGCACATATGTTCACAATTCTCGAACGTATGCTTGCCAACCTCGAAAACCTCGAAACAGTGACTCCAGATGTCAGAGCCATGGTTGCAGAAATCAAAGACATCACACCAGAAATGGTTTCTCAAAAATCAAATCATTGGTGGATGGTTCCAATGTTCATACTCAAACATTACGGGGTAATAAATACAGACTCAGCTGGCAATATAGAACCATTCGCAACAGTCACCCAATACGAAATAGCCGAAATCATTGGCCAAAACGCTCAACTCCTAACACCAATCACCAAACAAGTCACAGCAGCTGCCACCTCATCTACAACTTCCACTTCCACCACGAATACTAGTGGCACAGATCCAAATACTAGCTCCAACAGCTCTGCAACTGCAGCGTCCATAGAAACTGGTGGAACAGAAAGCCAAACACGTGTCGAGCAAGTCATCGAGTTCTATGATTCTATAGGAATCACACTCAAGCCAGATGAACCGGCAACTATTGGAGACTTACTTGCAATCACAGCCAAAGTCATCAAGATTCGCAAACAACCACGTCAATTCCAACAACAAAACACTCAAATCGACACTTACAGAATCTACAACACGCTCCCACAAAATTACCAACCCACTCCATACAATCCCTTCAACCAACAGTTCCAATACCAAGCTCCAGTACGTAACCTAAGCCCATACCAAAACTATTATCCAGCCTACGGATACATGTAATCACAATCTCAAAACAACTCTATACAGACCTCATAAATTGGGGTCTGTTTTATGTTTGACAAGTCTGGGTATAAGAGTGTAAAGTTACATCTTATTTATTAAGTAAATAGAAATATGTTTAAAAAGCTTTTAAGTATTTTTACAGTATTCACCCTTTTAGTTCCTTCAATGGTGACTGCTTCTGTGTATCAAACAGATTCAAATATTCGAGTATATCCAGATTCTGAAATCGTCAATTTTTTGACTTCAATCGGATCCAAAGAAACTCGCGAAATCATAATTGAAAACACAGGTACAAAAGTCAGAACAATCAACGTTGTGAATCAAGTTTCCAAACCATTTATCCTAGAGTCTAGCGAGTCGATTAAGTTAGATGCTCAATCAAGTAAAACCTTGAGTGTTTCTTTTGACCCGGCTACAGAGGGGCATTTTTCGGAGACAATCAAGCTAGAACTTCTCGAAACTGGAGAAGTCAAAGAGATTCAACTCAGGGCCCACGCGCGCGCGGCCATTACCAATGAAGGCCTCAGATTTTCAAGCAAAAAAGTGAAATTTGAAAAAACTGCTGTCGGACAAAAGTCTCATGCGGGCATTCTCATAAGCAATACCAACTCCTACGATGTCAAAATGTACGCATCTCAAATGCCATCTGGAGCAATTACTCTCGATCAAAGACTGCCGGCAGTCATTAAATCGGGCGAAAGTATAGAGCTACATGCTACATTTGCACCCAAGAAAACTGGAAGCTTCAATCAAAGCCTGACAATAAAAACGACAGATTACAAAAAAAGTACTTTATTTGTCACATTTCGTGGTTCTGCAATTGAAGGAAAGGGGGAGTATTCTTCGAGCAATTTGCTAGTTGCTCAAAATGATATTGATCTTGGTCATGTCAAGGTAGGTACGCAAATCATGCAAAAAATTCAAATTCGTAACACCGGAAAGACTCAAATTACCTTTGAAAGTAAGCGTGATATGAGTTTCAAATTAACTCAGACTGCTGGAGATATTAGGGTTAAATATCCAAGAGTACTTCATGCAGGTCAAACAGACTATATCAGCGTGATTTATACTGCCAAAAAATTTGGAGCTAGATCAGAAGTATTTACAATCAGCAATGACTCGATCAACTTACCCGAGCTAAAAATTTCAGCATCAGCTGTCAGCGTGACATCTGACAGTCAGGTAAAATTACCCGAAGCACCACGTGCCCTAGTTTCTCAAAAAGTATCCAAAGGAGCCCAGTCTAATCAGGCCAAAATTTCTGAACTCGGATACAGCAAAAATCTCAACACAATCAATATAGACGCCAAACAACAATTTATCTTTGGTCTTAACTTAAGTACATACTCTCATCCAGTGACAGTTTCTTATAAGATTACGAATACAGATACTAAACACACTGTATATGCAATTAAATATAATCAGGTACTACCCAAGAGCCAAAGTTTTTCATGGAATGGTCGTAATGCCATGGGAGATGCAGTCTCGGCTGCTAAATACTCAATCTTGATAGAGGTTCGGGATGGTCAAAACAAGAAGACTATCAAAGATTCCATTCAAATCTCGCGAAACTACCAACCAGTCACAAGATATCAAGCAAAGCCGCAGCCAAAAGCTACACTCAAAAAAGAAGTCGAAATCAATCCGTATCCCAGTCGGACTAAAAAAAAAAGACTACCAGCTGCCGATGAATCACTCATCACGCAACTGTCGATAAATCCAATTGTCGCTACTCAAAAAGAAACAATTCAAGTATCCCTCAACACAAGAGTTCAAGGACAATTGAGTATCGAATTACTCAAAAATAACAAGGTAATTCAAACAGCTTTTCTGAATCGGACAGTCAACAGTGGATTTCATTATGAGCTAGCCCAGTTCGATACTGCCCACCTGACAAACGGTACATATGATATTCGAGCTCGACTCAACTCTCCCACAAGGAAAGACACAGATCTCACCTCACTCTATATCAACAGCATTGCAAATGGTACAAGTGTATACCAAAAAAAAGCAGCGGTTTTAGTACATGACGGTCCTAAATCTCAAGAGAGCCAACTGGCTTTCTTGGATTTTTTAAATCGTAAACCAGAAGCGTGTAATAACACTCAAGACATCGAGGCCGACACTCAATTGTGCCGAGCTTTTAATTTTGCTTTGGCTTTTTTATTTCCTAAACTTCTTCAAATCCTTCCAAAAGCGGTTCGAACGA
>CAYYFV010000078.1:0-4823 GCA_964471455.1 uncultured Candidatus Peribacteria bacterium
TTACCGCGAAAGTCTCACCAAAAATTCTCCTCGCAATGGTTCAAAGCTAAATTTTTGCTGCGTATTGCTGTGCTAAATTTTATTTGCGATGGGGCCATTATCCTAGCTGATCTTTGAGAGTCTCCCCTGTTCCCCACTGGCTAGTTTATGGTGGGGGGCTTGTTTAGGGAATTAAAGCTGTAATTTTTGTGCTTTGAGGCTTTTTAATGTAGAGTTTTTGTAAATCTAAAAATAACTATGTTTAAAAGGCCAGTCGTTTTGATTACAGGGGCGAGTAGGAAGATGGGGATTGGATCAGCTATTGCTAGGACTTTGGCTGAAAATGGTTGGGATTTAGCTATTACTTACTGGCAAGCTTATGATGAATCTATGCCTTGGGGAGCTGATGTAAAGGAAATTCAGGAGCTTAGTTTGGAGTTAGAAGGTTTGGGCGCTAAGGTTTTTTCTCTTGAGGCCGACTTATCTAGTCCAGATGTTCCTGAAGAGATATTTAAGAAGGTTAATGAAGCTCTGGGACCTGTGCAGGCTTTGGTGATGTCGCATTGTCATTCGATTAATAGTAGTATTGTGACTACTACAGTCGAGGAGTTTGATTTGCATTTTGCAGTGAATACAAGAGCGAGCTGGCTTTTGATTAGAGAATTTTCTAAGCAGTTTGCATCGGGTTTTGGAGAGGGGCGAATTGTAGCTTTGACAAGCGATGCTGTGGCTCATAACTTACCTTATGGAGCAAGTAAAGGAGCAATGGATAGGATTGTAATTGCTGCGGCTGAGGAGTTACGAGATCGGGGAATTACAGCGAATGTAATAAACCCTGGCCCGACCGATACTGGCTGGATGGATGATGAATTGAAGGCTGAAATATTAAAGGGGACTTTTTTGAATAGAATTGGCAAGCCTGAGGATTGTGCCAATTTGGTGAATTTTTTGTGTTCCAAAGAAGGTGGTTGGATAAATGGGCAGCTGATTGAAAGCAATGGGGGGGGTAAGAAATAAAATTAACTTTGCAATTTTAAACTAGTTATATGAATTACTCTACTAGGTCTTATGCGTCTTTAATTTACCCAATTATGTTTTTAGAATGGTTGGCGTTATAACATTAAAATACGCCGAGTGTTTTTATCAAAATTAACTGTAGCAAAAGCTGGGTATGATTTTTTATATAGCTCAAACCGAAATCACAGTTTAAAGCTAGTCCAAACAAGAGCAAGTTATTATAAGTAATGTATTTCGATTTAAAGTTGGGAAAAATCAAGGTGACAACCTAGGTTTCCAAATTATAATACTAAGCTTGATCCTGAATTAAGATCTGCTTACAACTGCCAAAGACTAAAAAGTTTTTAAGCTGCATGATTTTAACAGTAAATTTCATACTTTAGAACCTCAACTTTTTCCCTTAAGGGTTGCTTGTAATTGAAAAATATAGATCTTAATATAAATTTTGTCATTAAATAACAACAAATATTGTTTTGTAGAAGGGTTGAAATAAAGATTGTGGGTTTTTTGTTGACTTTTGTTTGCAGATTAGTTATAGGTAGGTCAACAATTAATCATTTATATATGAAAACTGTAAACACAGAAAATTGGTTTTATAATTATCGAGAAGATAATAAAACCCTCAACGTAGTACACTTAACACAAGACGGGTGTTTAGCTTATGAAGGTTTATTCCGTGGTATCGAGCGAGGTGCTTACGAGCCGTACTCCTCAAAGGAGATTGCTCAATTAATAAACGAGGGAACAAGGGTAGTAATTAACAATTTAGACGCTGGGTCTTATATTGAATTGTTGGACCTAGAATTGTTTAATGGAGTTGGCGCATTGTGGATACATGGTGCATTTCACCCGTTTGATTTATCTTCTCTAGCAGTAGGTTCCTCTAGATTCCATTTGTTAAACGTTAATGGTAATTTTAGATCTCCTCAAACAGAAAAATTTGCAGGGTATGTGACTCCTAAAATCTATGTAGAGGATTACAGTGCTTGCGGTAATATTGATGATGTTGTCCCAGGAGAGTCAAATATAAGTTTTATCGTTAGCGAAGGTTGTAGGGAGCTTAGTGTCCGCGGAGCTAGCAATGTATGGGCTTCAGATTTAGTTTCTAAAATCTCGGTTAAAAACAGTGCTACTGTTAATATAGGAGATGGAGGATCTTCTTATGAGATGAGAAAGTTTGGTAATGGGGTGGTTGAGTTAGAAGGTGAGCCTCTTACCCTAAAGTGTCCTGCGAGCTTCGCAGAAGCTCATTTCCCTAGAATACTCTCTTAAAGCATAACTTTTAAATATTTGTTTTCTAAAGACCTTTGCAAGAAGGTCTTTAGTTTATGGTTTTTGAGCCAGCTAGTTCACAAAATGCCTTTCGGATTTTAGTTTTAATTGTTGATTGAGGTGAGTTAGATCAGATGATTTGGATTTTTATTTTACGAGTATATTTATTACGTAAGGTGTTTTTTGTCGATTTATATCTTTTTGTTCCTGGGTGATTCTTTGCCCATCGGGTGATGAGTTTATGGTGAGGACTGACTTGATTTCATCGTTTTTTTCAAGTTGAGAGTTATATTTTTTATAAAATCCCATCATGGATGTACCATTGTAACTATTGTTATCATCTATGAGACATTCGAAACTTGATTGAGAGGAGTTTATATCTCCGTTACAGTAATATGTTCGAGTAAAGGTGTTGTCATAGGGGATAACTGTTCTTCTTTCTGGCATGACTCCTTGGTGTTGGATGGCTATTTGACAACCCTTCTTATTGAATTGATTGAGTTTGTTGATTACAAAATTGATGCTTTGTTCTGTTTGCTGATGATTGATTACAAATTCTAAGCCTTTTTGCCAGACTCCATTACATTGTATTTTGCTTTTATTGAGGTCCGAGTGGCTTGCCTCGAATCTCGTTGGCTGGTTTGTATTTTGAGTTGGTATTGTGAGTTGTTGTTTTTGAAAGGTTTGTAGTTTTGTAAAGCCTTTAAGTTGGTCTGTGTTGAGTGTATAGTTAGTAGTTGCAAGGGCGATTATAATCGCGGCTATAGCAAGTGTGATTTGTTTTTTGTTTAGTTTTTTCATATTAAATTTGCTTTATTTTAATTACAATTTACTATATTTTCAATTTCTACTAGTTCGATATTCATATGATCATCGTAGTTGTTAATGATTTTGAAGGCGAGGTTTTGTTCGAAGAATATTGGATTTGTGTTATCTCTTAAATCTGATTGTGAAGCTCTAGATTGTTGCAATATTTGTGCGTTATTTTCGATTGAGTTGATCATAATGTAGTCACCAGTTGTGTTAGTTGGGGATTCTTGGGTATGACATTGGTCTGTGAGTTTGAGATCTCCGTTGGTGAATGATATTTCTGCTGCTTGTGTAAAGCCGTCGCTGTTTATTATTGTAAATTTATAGTCATTATTTTTCTTGAGTTTTAGCTGTAGTTTGGTCTGAATATTATATGGGTTTGTTTCTGTTGGTAGTTCAACTTTATCAGTATTCTGGCTTAGAATTTTATTGTAGATTTTATTTTCGTGTGTGTAATCATAAGTCATAACAAACTTAGGAAGAGGTAGATTCTGTTGGGTATAGTAACATTCAGGCGGTTGATCGTATGGTGGAATTCTTTGGTCGCAATAGAAACTATTTGCATCTTCGAAGAAACCTACATAATTAGAAATTTCTTCTGGGTCTGCCTCTTGCCAGAATTGAATTTGACTTTGTTCTGGCTGTAGCCACATGAGTCTTAGTCTATCAAATCTGTTTTGCCCTCCAGGTCCAAAATTCGGATATGGACGACCTTCGTTGAGTGGTCTAAGCAAGTTTTGCATTTTTGCAATAATGTTTATTTGGCGATCGGTGACGATGGCGATTTCTGGACAACCATTATTTTGATTACCATTTACTCTTAAACATTGATCTTCAGTATTGGGAATGCCATCACCATCCATGTCTTGGTCACAGACATCACCTATACGATCGTTGTCTATATCTTCTTGATCTGGGTTGATGATAAGTGGGCAGTTGTCGAGCGTTCTGGTACCGTTGATTGGTCTGTAAATATCATAGATTCCATCATTATCTTTATCTGGGTCACAGATATCTCCCTCACCATCTTGGTCGAGATCTTCTTGGTTTGGATTGGTATTGTATGGGCAGTTGTCTGCCTCGTTGATTCTACCGTCTCCATCTAGATCTTCGTCACATTGGTCCCCTTGCTCATCATTGTCCCTGTCTCTTTGACTTGGGTTTGATCTTCGTGGACAGTTGTCATCATCGTTTATGACTTCGTCCCCATCTAGATCTTCATCACACGCATCACCGAATTGGTCTTGGTCTAGATTGCTTTGATTTTGGTTGGGGGTTGATGGACAGTTGTCATCATCGTTTATGACTTCGTCTCCATCTAGATCTTCGTCACAGAGATCTCCAAATTGATCGTTGTCTAGGTTATCTTGATTTTGGTTTGGTGTTAGATGACAATTATCTAGGCGGTTGTTGATTCCATCTCCATCTATATCATTGTCGCAGATATCACCTTGGCTGTCGCCATCTTGGTCGATTTGGCTTCTATTTGAGTTGTTTGGACAGTTGTCCTGTTCGTTTGTATGGCCATCATTGTCGATTTCATCATCACAGGCATCACCGAATTGGTCTCGGTCTAGATTGCTTTGATCTTGGTTGGGGGTCGATGGACAGTTGTCTCTGCTGTTTTTTGTTCCATCATTGTCGATATCATCATCACAGGCATCCCCCTGATCGTCACCATCTAGGTTGGTTTGGTTTGGGTTTGGGGTTTGCGGACAGTTGTCGTTTTGATTGGTTCTGCCATC
>CAYYFV010000079.1:0-4758 GCA_964471455.1 uncultured Candidatus Peribacteria bacterium
CACATGACACCCCCGAAAACCGAGATAGATTTCTCTTAGAACAAATCTACACTATTGCCCAACCCCAAAGGCTTCTCTAACAAATTGCACACACACACTATCCTCTTGCGATAACTTTGGTAAATAACAACTTGGTACAAGCATCTTAATATCGGAATCAATATCAATGACGTTCAAAGCATTTTCCCGAAAACATTCCATCACCTCATCTCGAATCAGCACAGAATCCACAAACAACACAGGTTCCAAATTATACTCCTGAAAAAATGGCTGCAAATAATACATGTTCATCTCCGATTGCAAAACACTCGAATACTTTGAATCAAAGCCACATAAGGCCTGTAACATAAATGGCTCAAATTCAGAAAACTCATATTTAAACTCATCAGAAATTAGTTTGCGTTCAATCCTATCCAAAATCTGCAAAGTAATCTTTTGCAATTCTGGCACAGAAACGGTTGTTTCCTCAAAAGAAGTTATCTGCGTCTGCAAATTCGATTGATTTGTCAATAACTTGAATTTCAAATCATCAATTGTCTGCTGCTGAAACCACCAAGTAAAAAAAGAGATTACAACAGAAACAACGATCGTAATCAACAGATAAATCAGTCCACGCTTACGATAATCCTTCAAATCACGAAAAAAATCTACGACAACACCCATATTATATGATTACTAAACTAAAGTCCGACTCAGTTTTTACTGAATTAAGAATAAAACAATTTTGCTGAGTTTCCAAAAACAATTTCTGAGCTAAAACAACATCAGACACATCTGACAAGGTGATTACCAGCTCAAATCTATGCATACAGGGCTTGCCATCAACATTTCTATCTACAAGCAACACAGCCTCAGACTCAAGCTTGGCAAAACTCAAATCAGACTGCTGAGCATACGACTTAAAAGTTGCTACAAAAGAATTAAGCAAACTCAAACCAAACAATTCTTCTGAACTAAAGCCCTGACCCATACCATTAAATTTTTGCGGTATATCGCAGCGCAAAGCTTCATATTCATGACTGACACTTGACCAACTCTCCCCAAACACATCATTGGCAGTCGCGTTAAATTCAAATTCAATTGGAAATTTATACATAATGTTTTTTAGCTAAATACTTCTGATGATAGCTCTCTGCCCTAAAAAACTTCGAAAATTTTTCTAAAGTCGTCACAAGCAGATTCCCAAAATCTGGTCCAATTTGAATCAAAAGATCTTCGGCAATCTGCAACTGCTTATCATCGACATAAAATATAGCCGAACGATAATTATCCCCAACATCAGCACCCTGCCGATTTAATTGGCTAGGGTCATGCAATCCAAAAAACACCCTTAACAATTCCTCAAAACTCAAAACATCATTCTCAAACACCACATGCACAGTCTCAGCATGCCCAGTGCCCCCACCGCAAACCAAACGATAAGTCGGGGCCTCCGTCACTCCTCCGCAATAGCCAACCTCCGTCTCCAAAACACCATCCAACTTGGAAAGCTTGTCCTCGACTCCCCAAAAACATCCCGCCGCTAAATATGCATGCTCTAACATATCTATATGATACTAATAGCAGGCACAATCGCAATCCAATCAACTTGCTAAATAATCCTTTTAGACTCTAAATCAAATAGGTCAGCCTCATAGTGCCTAAACAACATGTAAACAATAAACATCAACACGGCCATGGCAAATGCTGCAAAATTAGCAGATACAGATACCAAAAATCCTAAAAAGAAAGTAATAATCATCCGTGCTAACTGATTAATCATACTCACAGCAGAAAAAAACGTCGACCGAAAGCTAGAATCCAAATGCGACTGAAGCTCGGCATTCAAATATGTCCCCCTAGTCATACCAACACCCACAATCAACATCAGACACAGACTCGACAACCACAAATAAGGACTCAGCGCCAACACAACAAACAAAGCTATCAAAATCATTTGAGTCCTTTGCACATAGGCACGTAAATTACCTTTATAGTGATTCACACAATAATTAATAAGCAACTGACAGAGCACCATACCTGCATGCACAACACCAAACAACAGCACAGAGGCCTCAAACGAAATTAAAAAGGGCTGATATAACCATATCCCCATAAAAGCAACCGCAGGCACCAAAGCCAAGTCCAAAGCCAACATCAAAACAGTTCTTTTGGCATGCAATACATCTATCACTGACTTAAAAATACCTTTGTTACGAGCCACTTCGGATGTGTGCTGATTGGACTTCACATCGGTCATAAAATACACACACATAGTAGCACATACAGCAGTAATCAAGGTCAGTAAGTAAATATAGTCCAAACCGATATAAGCCGCCATAACAGACCCAAGCAAAGTAGAGGCCAAAATACCAACCAAGTAGACATTGTTAAAGTAGCTCAAATTACGAGTATATTTCTCAGACAATGATTTATCTGTATCCTTATCGTGATAATCATAAAAAAGACTCTCAAAAGCTCCAGAGTTCAAGGCCACATGCAAGGCCAACAAGGTCTCAGCCACAATCACAAGACCAATACCATATGCAATATGCATGACATACAGCCCCGCACAGGCACACAAACCAGATAAGAACAAAGATAATTTACGTGAAATCTTATCTGCAATATAACCGGTAGGAATCTCCAAAACAAAAACACAGAAATTAAAATAAGCCTGCAAAAAGAAAAACTCCTTCACAGACAAACCAATAACATCCTGAAAATACAATAAAATAACAGGTGAAAACCAATGCAATCCATATAACAACTTGGCTGCAAAACTCAAGACAATATTTCGATTCATATACCCAAAGTTAATACCGACAAGCATATCATTATTGCAGACATAAAAAAAGGCAAAAAGTTGGTCAGCCTACTTTCATTACTGAGAGTCTGAACTAACCAACTTCTTGCTAATCCCCCCACACACACATTAGCATATCCCTGATCCTTGTCAAGCATTTTCCAGCAAAAAACTTTAAAAATAGGGCGAGCAAGAGTAAAAAAGGCCTATTTGGCAATACCCAAGCCAATTTCGGAGACAATTTTAAGAAATTCAACAATGGTTTCTATACCTTTATTGAAGTTAAAAATACCAAAAGACTCATTTGGAGAGTGAATATTGTCTTCTTCCAGGCCAAATCCGAGAAATAATGCCTCTTTGCCCATCAATTTTTTGAAAGTTGCCCCCACCGGAATACTACCACCATCCAGCGTTGGCAAAGGCTTGACGCCAAAAGTGCTTTGCATAGCAAGCTCTCCGGCTTGGTATAAACGCGAATTAAGGTCATTCGAATAGGCAATCGCCGCCTCGCCCAACACCACATTCACATGACAACCTTGGGCATCAAGTGACTCAATAAAGCCTTTTGCCGAGTTAAGAACATTGATTGGATCTTGATTCTCGACCATTCTCATCGTGACTTTGGCAGAAGCTTTGTTGGGTATAATGGTTTTGACTCCAACATCTGTATAGCCGCCAACAATACCATTGACTTCAAAAGTCGGACGAATCGAAGTTGATTCATAGCCACTAAACCCAGGCTCTGAAACAGTTCGAATCATACCCATATCCGCCGCCAAATCGCTGTAACTAGTCATGAGATCATGTGCCTTTTTGAATTCACTACGTTGCTCTTCTGAATAATTCAAGACACCGTCATAAAATCCCGGAATCAAGATTTTACCATCAACAGCCCTACAAGCAGCAATTATCTGCGATAAAACCACAATTGGATTCGCCAAGACACCTCCATAAATACCAGAATGCACATCGCGGTTGGGACCTACAACCTCAATTTCCATACTTGCCAAGCCCCTTTTGGAAACCGATATAGAAGGTACATCGTTGGCAATAATCGAGGTATCACTTATCAGAACCACATCACATGCTAACAAGTCCACATTTTGCTCAATAAAAGCGTCCAAATTCTCAGATCCTGACTCCTCTTCTCCCTCGTACAAAAATTTTAAATTGACTCTGAGCTCCTCAGAAGCAAACTCATGAAAATACTGCAAGGCCTTCAACTGCAACCAAACCTGCCCCTTATCGTCCGCAGCACCACGAGCATAAATCTTATCGTTCTTAATTATAGGCTCAAACGGATCTGTATCCCATCCATCCGAAACTTTGGCTGGCTGAACATCGTAATGACCATAAATCAAAACAGTTGGATAAGATCGATCCAGAATCCGTTCGGCATAAACTACTGGATGCCCAGGAGTCTCCAAAACTTCGACTTTCTGGCAACCCAGTTCCTTCAATTCATTGGATAAAAAATTTGCACAATCCAAGACACCCTGCTTATATGCTGGATCTGTAGAGACCGAAGCAAAACGCAAAAATTCGAACAATTCTTGCAAATGTTGCTCTTGACGTATTGAAATAAATTCTTTAATTTGCATAAAAACAAGTTAATTTATTACAATATGACACAAAACAAGCTGCAGAGACAGATAAGTTTCCGCCCCCCCAGACAACTCAACTCTCCATACACAATAATGTCAAAAATTATTCCAAACACAATTCACAGCTCGGTAGACAAATTAATCTCACTCGACCGCATACAACAACAAAAAAAGATCCCCGCACCATCTCAAACCAAATTCTCAAATCCATCTACAACTAATCCCCTGGCTGATCTTCTCTCCTTGGCAAGACAAGCAGAAATCGCCAGAGAACAATTCAAAAAAAGATCTTAAATAGACTTCCCCCACTCCAAGGCCCTAATTGGAATACCTTGCTTACGAAACTTATTTTCAAAGACAGTTTCTATT
>CAYYFV010000080.1:0-4752 GCA_964471455.1 uncultured Candidatus Peribacteria bacterium
ATTCGATAGAATTTTTTATTAAAAATTCTTTTAAAATATGATCATTACCGCCATGAAAATTCAAAAAACCTATACTCAAAGCTTGTTGCTTCAAACAGTTACAAATATCTAAAAGTACTTGTTTTAATGTTTCCTCTTGTAAATAAATAGTACCAAAAAAACCTCTATGCTCCTGTGCACGAGAAAATTCTAAAACTGGTAAAAAAACAACCTCTGGAAACTCCTTATTCAGACCTTCAACCAAAAATTCAGCCATAAACGTATCTGTCCCAAAAGGCAAAAAAGGCCCATGTTGCTCAGTCGATCCCAAGACAACAACAAAGTGATATCTTTTATTAGTATCTAAATCAGTCCATTTAATATTCTTAAGTAACATATTTATATTTTCAAATAAAAAAACGCCTATAAAACCATTGCTTTACAAGCAGCAATTGCAGTCTCAATTGCCCCATCCATATAACCAGTATTCTTAACTGATACTGCTTCACCAGCAAAGTACACTTTATCACACAAAGATTTTCCTAATTTTTCTCGATCATTTTTCTTTGTAATTGTAGAGTTATGAGAGTACGTACCAAGAAAATTCTCATTGGTAGTCCAATTTGATTTGATAACCTTAGAAGCTCTTAAAGTTTTATCTCCATAGACAGATTCTAAAATCTTATAATTTCTATCAATCAACTCATCTTCAGTAAAATCTGATATTTTTTTAAACTCTGAACCATGTACAAATTCTAGTAAAAGATTTTGCCCATTTACATTACCCATATTACAAAATAGACATGTTATATCTTCATTTATAACACCTATTACATCTGAATCATCAAAAAACTTGTCTGTATAGAAATAAAAATATTTTTCAGCTTGTGAAAGACCTATATTTTTAATTGCACTTTGCTTCCACTTAGGAAGTATTGGATTAAAAGTAATATTTGAATTTTTCAACACCCCCAGAGAAACTGTAACCAAAACCTTATCAAACTCATAATCTCCATTAGTTGTTTCTACCCTTACATTCTTACCACTGTAATCAATAGATTTAACCTTTGTATTTAAAACAGGAGATATCTTCTCTAAAATTCCATTATACATATTGATCAAACCATCCTTCACGACAAATTCATCACCAACATGTTCAAAATAACCAGTACATACACGTAAATTACATGTATCCTCTTCCGAAATTTGTCCAATTAAACAATATATTAAGTCCAAACCCCAATTTTGATCTTTTTTCAAATTGAATATTTTAGCTAAACGAAATAAACTTGACCATCTTACATTAAAAGGAAGTAACAAAGAAAATCGAACCAAGATATATAAATATTGATGAAGATCATCTAAAAAAGTTAAATCTACCAAATCCCCATTATGATAAAATTTATTATATTCAAAAAATCCAGAAGAAGTTTTTGTTTCCACAATTTCAAACTTTTTCATTAATGCTTTATCTTGTAAATCTTTTGAGGAAAGCCAATTGGCACCATATTCCAGAGCAAAACCTAAACTTTGATCAGTAAAAACTCTACCTCCAATCCTATTCTCAGCCTCTAAGAGAGTTACCTCACATTCTGGATGATGCTTTAATAAATATTCTGCCGCAGTCAAGCCAGCCACACCCGCACCTATGATTCCAACTTTCATACAATAAAGTTTAAACTCTTAACATTCACAGTCTACTACACTCACAACAAAAAACATACATGTAACAGCAAGCTGTTAACTCAATAGCATCACATCCCATGTAACCAAAACCCCAGCAATCGACTTTTGCATTAAACGCTCCTCACTCACTCTACACCTAGCCAAAAACATGTGTATATAAGGCATACTCTTTATAAGTTTTTGAGATCCATCAATATCAACTTTGATTTGTAGTAACTTTTTTAACTTTTTATCATCACACACAATTTGTTTTAAAAACCTTGCAGTCCCCCATCTTTTACATAGTTCATTTCTTCTATCGGGGCTAATTTGCACTTCAAGCTTTGTAGAATCAATATCAGCAATTCGCTCATGTACATTTTGGTTTTTAGCTATCCAAGTAGCTGTCAGCAAATTCAACATTGCATCATGCGTCGAGGCTATCAAAAAGTCACTGTGCATTGAGATTCAAAATAAGCGCAGTCATTAATCGATGGATTCTATATGACGTCCCAAATCAGAAGCCTTCACAAACTTCACATCTTTAAACGCTTCTTGCAAAGAACCAATCAATCCCGCCAGACCATCACGTACCGCAATAATTTTCACTCCAGAATGAGCCAAAACCTCTCCTTTAGCAGAAATAAAGATAAAATCACTATCGCGAAACGGTCCCACAGCTCCCAAGCCAGAAAAAGCAGTCATATCCTCAACAGAAGCTGCTAAGGGGATAGTATCAAGCTTTTGAAGATCAATATTGGAATCTTGCAAAACAATCAGTAATTTTTTCATGGCAGCACCAGCCACTCTACTCATTGCGCCATGTGCATTATATTTAGAGGCATATTTGGGATCCAAATCCATTTCGTAAAAAGAAACATCCTCCTCTTTGGAATAATATTTACTATACTTAACAAGCAATTCTTTAGAAATCTCAGTGTTAAGAACACTTGATTCCTTAAATACATTAGAACCAGATTTAAAAGGAACTAAATTCTCATTTTTAAAAGAATCATCAATTATCATCTTTTCAGACTCTTCCTTCAAAAGATGCATAGAAACCAAAAAAGCTATTTTCAATACAAAATATTGAAAATCTAAGCCGTTGATTTCCCCAGACTCTAAACATTCTAATTCTGTATCACTCCACACACTCGTTCCAAACCTATCTTCCAAATTCACAATGAAATCCTGAATAATCTTATGAGTAGACATCAAAGATAACAATTTATTGATTGTATCGTTATAACCAGGATTCTCACTCTCATACTCTGTAAAGTCCATAAAAAACCTCTCAAAAGGTGTTTTATCCAACCCTCCCTCCGAAGTATTAGTCTCATATACAGACCCAATAGCCCCCTGTACCTCTTTTAAATTTGCCTGAACAACATCATCTATCTCATTCTTAGGCATTTCAGGACTAATCTGATTTAAACCATCCAACCATTCCATAAATAAATTTGAATTAACTTCTACAAATTATACCACAAATCAACAGTGTTAACAAGCTTGCCATCCCCTCTAATTATGCATGCTCAAGTGCAAAAATGTCATTTAACTTTATGATAAATAACTAACAGTTAAATACCTTAATTTGACAACACCTAAATTGATGATAAGATATAAATAGTTAACACAGGCCAAATGCCAATTTTGCACAAACAAAATAATAACAACAATAATAATTTAAATTCACTGCAGGTGAGTTAGTTTGTTGATGTGTTTCAAAACTAAAATTCCAACTCACCTTAAATCCAAGGTGAGTTTTTTTATTTATATTTAACTTTATTCACATGAAATTAATCAAAGAAATCCAAAGCCAACAAGGCTTAATTCAGACCCAAGGACGCATTCTCAAAAAAAGAGACCTCGGCAAAATTTGTTTTTTGGAACTTTCTGATTTTACAAAATCCATGCAAGTCGTCATCGAAAAACCAGAACTCCTAGTCAAACTCCAAGACCTCCATCCACAATCCATAATTAGTCTTACTGGCCAAGTTCACACCAGTCCACAGGGTAAGACCGAAATTCATGCCGAAAGCCTTGAGATCATCACAGCCGTCCACGAGGTCCCAGACCTAGAACTTCAATCTAAACAAATCAAAGAAAATCTAGATACCCAACTCAAACACAGAGCCATAGGGCTCAGACACAAGCACAACCAAGCAATTTTCAAAATCCAGGCCAAAATTCTTGAAGCTTACAGAGAGTTCATGATCCAACTCGGATGCACAGAAATTTTCACCCCTCTCCTACTTGCCAGCAGTTCTGAAGGCGGAGCCGAAATATTCCACGTAGATTATTTCGAAAAACAAGCTACCCTCGCCCAATCAGCACAACTATACAAGCAAATCATGGTCGGTGCCTTCGACAGAGTCTTTGGACTCTCCAAATGTTTCCGGGCCGAACTATCCAACACACGCCGACACACTACAGAAGCAACCCAACTCGAATTTGAATTTGGATACATCCAAGGCCTCGAAACTATTCTCGAGCACGAAGAAGCAGCAGTCAGGCACATTCTCAAAAAAGTCTACGCAGACTGCCAAGCAGAAATGCAAACTCTCCAAGCACCTGAACTCATGGTCCCCAAAACCCAATTCCCAAACTACACTTTCGAACAAGCCTGCCAAATACTCACTGACAAATTCGACTTAAACACCACAAACTGGGATGACCTAAGTACAGAAGCCGAAAAAATACTCTGCCAATACGCTCGAGACACATATCAATCAGACTTTATTTTCATCACTCACATCCCCAAAGGAGCCTTCTATGCATATCGAGACGAACAAGGAGTCATCCACAACGTAGATTTACTTTGCAAAGAAATGGAAATCTCCTCAGGCGGGCGCCGTATGGACGACTATGACCAACTTCGGATGTCGATAATGGCTGCCGGTATGGATCCAAAAGACTTTAGCGAATATCTTTCGATTTTCAAATTCGGAATGCCACCCCATGGCGGATTTGGAATGGGACTCGAAAGACTCACAATGCTAATATGTGACCAGGACAACATCCGACAAACTACTCTCTTCCCATCCGACCCACAAAGAGTTGCTTCGCAACACAATCCCAGTTTTGATGATAACTTTTACAAAAGTT
>CAYYFV010000081.1:0-4650 GCA_964471455.1 uncultured Candidatus Peribacteria bacterium
TAACAGTACAATTGCCAGACACAGCTTCTGCCTTGGGCACCAAGTTAACATTAGAAACTGCAAACGGTCAGTTGCAGCACCAACAGTTTGTTTCGAGTACAGGTTTGTTGTCAGATCAAAGCTCCAAAATCTTTTTTGGTCTAGG
The DNA here is from genome assembly GCA_964471455.1 of uncultured Candidatus Peribacteria bacterium. Classification (GTDB taxonomy): domain Bacteria; phylum Patescibacteriota; class Gracilibacteria; order UBA1369; genus CAYYFV01. The sequence goes on from CAYYFV010000081.1 coordinate 146, forward strand.
TAGCAATCAGCAAGTCAAAAGTCTCACCCTCACTTGGCCAAATGCCAAGGTGAAGGTTTATGAGAACCCAGACATTAACACAGTTATTCAGGCCACACCCTAAAATTGCTTGTAGTGCCCTTAGACACAGGCTTGTAGTGCCCTTAGACACAGGCTTGATCCAAGATATCAAATGATGGTCCGCTCAGAGTCAATAGAAGCCGAAAACTCCTAACTCATCACCCCCTCAAGCCTCCACTCGAGCGATCTTTCGACTTTGACAGGAATAATTGTTCCAATAAGGTCTTTGGACCCTGCAAACACAACTTCTTTGTAGTGTTCGCTACGCCCAGAAAGCTCACCAGAGGCCAAGACTTTTTCGACTAACACATTTACTGTTTTGCCCTCAAAAAACTTATTTCGAGCAAAGCTCGTGCGTTTGAGCACCTGGTTGAGCTCGTGGAAGCGACGTTTCTTTTCTTCACGACTGACATCGTCTTTTTTTAGCATGTCGGCGGTTGTCCCTTGTCGAGTTGAATATTGTGAGATGAAAGCTAGGTCAAATCCCATTTCTTCGAAAAACTCACAAGTTTCGGCAAATTCTTCTGGAGTTTCACCACAAAACCCAACAATCATATCGGTAGAAATCGAACAATCTGGCATTTTCTCACGGATGTATTCGACAATTTCTCGGAATTTCTTTTTGTCATAGTTTCTATTCATCTTTTTCAAGACTCTATCGTTACCAGCTTGCAAAGGCATGTGAATATAAGGCATTTGCGTACGTAGTTCATAGACTGCATCTATGACTTCGTTTGTCATGTCTTGTGGGTGTGGAGATGTCCATCGCACACGCTCCAGCCCCTCGATCGTATCGAGCTTGCGCATTAGTTGCACAAATGGGGGAGTATCGTAATTAAATTTTCCTTCGACTTTTTTATCTTCCCAGCTCAGACCATAACTATTAACATTTTGACCAAGTAAAGTGATTTCGATACAGCCATTTTCTACAAGTTTGACAGCTTCTTTATAAATATCTTCTACAGGTCTCGAGACCTCACGCCCACGCGAATAGGGGACAATACAATACGTGCAAAATTTATCACAACCAGTCATTATCGGAATATAAGCCTGAAAGTCAGTTTTGTACTTAGGTTGGATCTCAAAGTAGTTTCCAAGTTCGGCTTCTTCCATTTCTAGGCGGGCCAGCTCTGGGTTCACCTCGGCCAGCATGCCACCGAGTTTAGTCATATCTTGAATTTGAAAACACAGGTCCAAACCCTTTACTTGTCTAAAAAGCTTGTCTTTTTTCTCAGAAACCCGAGTCGAAGTAGTCCTTGTCATACAGCCAGTAATTCCCAAGAGCAAATTTGGACGTGTTCTCTTCATCTTGGCAACCTTGGACATTTGCCCAAGCACCTTGTCTTCGGCTTTCTGTTTGATCGAGCAGGTGTTAAACAAAATAAGATCGGCGCCTTCCATTTCTTCACACTCCTTGTAGCCATAATTTTCTAGTACTTTCGACAATCTTTCCGAGTCACTATGGTTCATTTGGCAACCATATGTCATAACTTTATAGTGCAAAGCCTGTTTTTCACTCATCGTTCAAAAATTACTAATTACACAGATTTTACTCTATTACAAGCTGTTTTCCAAGTCTTTTTTTGTGCCTCAAAAACCACTCAAAATCGAATCAGCAACCGAATCATTAATTACGTAAAGTCTATATATTTGCACTACAAGAAACTCGGATGTATAGTGATATGAAAACTAAAAAACAAAAAGGTTTTCGATTTACCCACGGTACAATAAGTACATTGACATACAGCAAGCAATCTCCATTGTATTAATACGCGGAACCTTGAATTCCAAGGCTCTCTCCGCCCAATAAAACTAACTTTAGGAGATTAAAGTGAGCCCCTCTATTTTAAATAGAGCAAAAAAGCCGAGACTAAGCTTGGCACCAAAAACCCAAACTTAGTTTTCCTCTTTTGCTTTATGACGGGATTAGGAATTAAACCAACCTAATCCGCAGAAACCCCCAGCTTGGTGATTTACTGCATAGCGATTCAATATTTATATCCTATCAGATAAATCACACCAAAACAAGCGGTCCGCATATGGGATTTATCCCTGGGTAAGACTTAAAACTAACCAAAGTAAGGCAAAGGATCTGGTGTTTGGTTTTGCACTCCAAAGGCAATCTTTCTTAAGCTAGATTTCCCCGATTACTAATACTGATCGTCCGGAACATTTAAGAAAAATTGCCTTTTTTTGTAGCCAAATTCCAATCCACCCTCCCATACATTATTGCAAGTCACAAAAATCACTTGCCACAAACCCAGAATCATTGCAAAGCAAATCACAACCCAGTTGCCAAGCCACCCCCAAGCATTTACAATAAATACAATAAATAACTCCCAAGCATGAAAACCAAACAAATACTCATAGCTGGTGGCATCATTGTAGTCGCAGCTTTCAGCCTCCCATACCTTACAAACACAGACTTCTTCCGCGGAGCCCTCATCGGATCTGATGCTAACCAAGGGTGCACAATCAATGGAGAAGACTTCGATGGAGAGTTCATCCAACTCACAGCCGGAGACAATCCTCGCTACATCTACCAAGATACTCACGAACTCGATGATGGCCGCACAATTCCAGTCTACAAAGACCTCCCTGCGAACGACAGAGATGGTTGTATTGGCAATGGTGCTGAATAAGTTTTGACAAAAAACTAAAAAAGGTGTATAATTCTTAGATAACTAATGTATAAAAGCATGAATTTAAGAGCTCACCAACACAGACAGCAAAAAATTATAATGTATGCCGCAACCATCTTGTTTTTGGTCACAAGCTCGATTATCTTTTATGCAGTCAAAGATGGAGTCGAGTACTCCAAAGCCTCAAGTATTCATGCCCAAAGCGTTCTACCTTAGTCAGAGCGCTTTTTTAATACATGAAGACTCAGATATAAGACTTAAAGCCTACATAAAGCATCAAACCCAAAGCCCTAATCCACCACCACAGTCTGCTTGAGTATGTATTCGAAGTCAGTATTTCGAAGGATTGGCAGGTTGTTTTTGTTACTGGCTGTGACAACCATTGTAATTGTCACACTTGGAATTTTACGATCTGATACTGGCTGCGCAAAATACAGTTCTGGATCGTTTAGAGGTTCTATTCGAAATTGCAGATCTTTAATATTTAATCGGAAAGGGGAGATCGGCTTGGCCTGTGCAAACAGCGTATTGGCACCATCAATATCAAGCTCAAAATCACTTCGGAGTCCTTTGTCACCTACACAATCATAGCCATCAGCACATTCAAATCCACGCGTGTTCAACTCAACCTGACGCCCATCATAATTGTATGTATCGATAGCTCCAGCCTCCAGCTCCAGAAGAGACAGCATAAATCCATCCGGCAAACCATCAGCATCATCATCACCAAGCGGCTCTCGCGCCACAATCATTTTACGTTTAGCATCCTGGCTTTTTAAAAATAGTTGATCGACCACGACTCCATCGCCAGCAATTACATAATCTTGAGCCGCGGGCTTCGCCAGCACCCCTTCAAAATTGTTATCACTATACTGACCACCAAAACTAAAGGCGTTCTTGCCGGCATCTGGTTGATAAATAGATCCCAGATTAATATCTTCACTAAATCTCAGAGGCCCAGATGCACACTCGGCATGGGGGAAGTCGATAATATCTCCATCTGCCTTTTGGCACAATAGGCCAAAACTATCAACTCCACCATCACCGTCATTTCCTGGGTCAAAAAATTGCCAAGCGTATAGTCCATCTTTTTCCCCATAAGTATCAGTGGCATTATCAAAAGCAGCATGCTGATAATTATAAATCGGACATTTTTTCAAGACTACGCACTGTCGAAAGTATTCTTCGTAGTCGATCTCGTTTTGCTCAACCATCTGGACCACCTTGTCCATCAAAATACGTGATTCTGATATCAAGGCGTTCACCGAGCTCGATCTTTGCTGAACTTTGTAAGTACTAAAAAATGAATTGATTGCCACCATCGATACCATCGAAAAAATTGCCATCACAACCAAAATTTCAACAAGAGTAAAACCTTTTTTTATCATAAATTTGTACTTAATTCTATTTTCTGAAGCTCAGTCTTACCAACCACAAAGAAATACACGCTCGAAGTCACATTATTTCCTTCCTTTTCGATTACTCGCACAAATTTAGTAGTCCCAACAGAACTCACACCATCTATCACCACATCTTCATCAGAAGAATAAAAATATACACAGCTCTCTCCATCAAGATCACCCCCAGCCACCTGGAGATCATCTGTACATTTTTTATAGCTGTTTAGCTTGTTATTATCAAATTGATTCCCAGCCTCACCATTGTTATTCAAGCTCCCTTCAGATTCTATTATAGTATAATCCATCACCTCATCTCTCGCATCAAAGCTCAAATCATACGAGCCATCTTGCAAAACACCGACCTCTGCATTAGGGGGACAGTTCTCCAAAGACAGCGGCACAA
>CAYYFV010000082.1:0-4508 GCA_964471455.1 uncultured Candidatus Peribacteria bacterium
ATCTTGAGCTGCCTTTTTGGCATTCTCCTTCATCTTTTCTCGGAGACGGTCGAGCGCCGACGGATCTAGACCCTCGGCACTTTCGGCGGGAGAAAATGACTCAAAATTGTTCATATTAGTTTACTTCGACAAAAGTAATTCTGTAAGTACGACCGTTGAATTTCTTAACTCTTTTTTGTTTATAAGATACAACTCCGTCTTTCAGAGCAAATAATGTAAAGTCTTTACCAGTCCCTACAGATTCGCCTGCTCGGTATTTGTTACCTTTTTGTCTGATAATAATTGCACCTGCTGTACATGGTTGGTTGCCATAGATTTTGACCCCTAAGCGCTTCGACTTGGAATCGCGACCATTTTTACTTGAACCAACTCCCTTCTTCTTAGCCATATTTACAAATATTTAATAAAATCTCCTGCATTCTATATAAATCTATTTAATTTTGCAAGAAAAAATCTATAATAAGCATATGAAACACTTACTTTTTATTCTTAGTATTATCTTGCTGTCTGGCAACTTGGCTATGGCGGTCTCTGAATCTTCTCTCAAAAACTCCATATCGGACATCCAAGATAATATCAATACGGCAAATGCAGAGATTAATTATTATCAAGATCAAATAGATAAGCTAGATCACTCTTTGGATCATGTACATACCGAACTTGGCAGTTTGGAATCTCGATTGAGAGATATTTTTTCTGACATTAATAACTCCAATCAAAAACTTGAATCCTACACAAAGCAAGCTGAAGCCATTCGTGCCAAGCAAGCGCAACTACAGCAATTGATTATTGCTCTTGCTGAGCAGAAACAGAAACTCTCTACAGAGCTACAGTTGATTTTGACCCAATTATATATGGAGGCAGAAAATGCTGGGGTTTTTGATAACGAAGACCTGCGTTTTCTTAAATTGGTCCTCAATGACCAAACTGCCAATGAAATTCTACAGGATCTGGATAACCTTTCTCATATTGAACAAATACTTGTTTCGAGCATTCGCAAATTGGAACAGAATGTTTCGGACCTAGATCAGAAAGATCAAGAGTTGGCCAAATCTCTTGATAGAAATATAGAGCTGCAAAAACAAATACTTTCAGAGAAACAACAGCTATCAGGCCTGGTCGAAGCTCAAAATAATTTAATTCAAATTCAAAAAGATAAGCAGGCCACGCTCGCCGACTTGATCAACCGCTCAAAAGCCCAACAAGAGCAATCTCGTAGAGAGCTGCAAAATTTGGCCACTAAAAAATCTGATATCGAAGATAAATTGACTCAGCTGCGGCTAGAGCGCGAGCGCAAATCAAATGCCAACGCTAAAAAACAAGATATCAACCTGGGGACAAATTTCATATGGCCAGCCAATCCAGTTCACGGGATTAGCGCGCAGTTCCGGGATCCAGAATATATGAGACTCTTTGGCGTGGCTCACAATGCTATTGATATCCCACTTGTCATGCAATCACCTATCAGGGCCCCCGAGGATGCGGTTGTGATCAAAGTAAAAGGCGGATCGGGACTCGACTATCACTATGTGATTTTGGAGCATGGTGGAGGTATTCGGACCTTGTATGGTCATGTGTATCGAATATTTGTGAAAGAAGGTGATGTCGTCTCCAAAGGCCAAGTTTTTGCCCTGTCGGGAGGTATGCCTGGTACAACCGGGGCCGGATTTATGACTACTGGCGCCCATCTGCATTTGGAATTTTCGCAAAACGGATCCTATGTAAATCCACTAAACTATCTACCCTAAATGTCTTGATTGTATGAGAACTACAGCCTAGGCCTTCATGCGAATACCATTTTTAATCAGATAGTAATTAAAGCTATAGAACCCGACTGCAAAGACTGTCAGAATCAACAGTGCGTAGTTAGCTTGTAATTCTGAGACACCAAAAAATCCAAAACGAAAACCATCCACCATATAAAAAATGGGGTTGATTTTAGTCATAAATTGCCACTGCTCTGGAAGGTTTGCAATTGAATAAAAAACTCCCCCAAAATAAACCAATGGCCTTAAAATGAAAGTTGGAAAAATATTTACATCATCGAACTTACGTGCAAAAACTGCATTCGAAAGCCCCGCCTGCGCAAAGACAAAACTCGCCAAAAGCACGATCGAAGCTAGGTAAATTGGATTAGCTATACTTGTCACCACAAATAGTTGAGAGGTCAGATACACTAATATCCCAACCAAAACCCCCCGGAGCATTCCCGCTAGAGTATATCCAAGGATAATTGTATGAGTGGTAATTGGTGAAACCAACAACTCTTCGATTTGCCTCTGAAACTTAGCTCCAAAAAAAGACGAGACGACATTCATAAATGAGCCATTGAGTATGGTCATAGCCACCAGACCTGGAATAATAAATTCTATATAACTCAAACCCTGAATATCGCCAATAACGCTTCCGATAAAAGTCCCAAAAACTAAAAAATATAGAATCTGATTGATTACTGGAGGCAGAAGAGTCTGCGTCCAAATACGAAAAAAACGGTTAGTTTCTTTGTTCAAAATAGTGAAAAATGGAATTAGTTGCTGCATTTATTTGGTGTTTAATAAATCTAAATAGACTTGCTCAAGTCTGTTTTGGGTATGTCGAATATCTAGAATAGGATTGTTAGAATCTAGCTGTTGCAAGAACTCATGTAAGGACTGGGATTTATGCAGGGTTATATCCATACGTGTCTTGTCTATCACACACTCATATGCCTTGAGTGGTTGAGGTGTCTTGGTGAATTCAATACGATAAGTCTGTTTGCCCAAATTCTGGAGCAGATTGTGCTTACTGTCACTTGCAATAATACTTCCCTGCTTGATAACTGCAATATGGTCACAGAGATACTCCGCCTCTTGGAGATAATGTGTGGTCAGCAAAATCGTGATACCCTGCTTATTAAGTTTTTTGAGATAAGCCCAGGTTTGCTGCCTAAGTAAGACATCTACACCCGCTGTGGGCTCGTCTAGAATCAACAGCTTGGGCTGGAGAATGAGGGCCCGCGCAATCATCAGCCGGCGCTTCATACCTCCGGACAAACGACCGGAGAGTGTTTTTCTTTTGGACTCGAGATCAAGCTCTTTGAGTAATTTGTCTATGCGTTTTTTGGCCTCATTTTTGGGTATACCGTAATATCCTGCCTGATATGTGAGGATGTCCTCGACTTTTTCAAAAATATTAAAATTGAATTCCTGTGGAACTACTGCCACCTGTCTTTTGGCTTCTATGCGATCTGTATCAATATCATATCCAAAAACTGAAACCTTACCTGAGTTTTTTTTGACTAAATCAGTAATAATACCAATGGTTGTGGTCTTGCCCGCTCCATTCTCTCCTAAAAGGCCAAAAAATGAACCTGTGGGAATTTTTAGGTCGATAGATTTGAGTGCGTGCACGCTAGACCCGTAGGTCTTGTCTAATTGAGATATTTCTAGTGCAAATTGTGTCATTTGATTTTTTAAGTGATTTATGATATAATTTTATAATATTTGTTTGAACTTCTCAATCCTTGACATTTGTAATTATGTTTTGTACATAAAGGATATTGACTGGGGTGTGCGGTGGACTTGATATTGGATAGTTGGGATCTGATGTGTGTGAGAGTTTTTTGAGCAAGACAAAAAAGACCCGTAGGCTACAGGTCTTAGATTTTTTAATTGTTTCTATAATGGTTTGTGGAAGATTTTTTGAGTTGGGAATGGTATCTCTATCTTCTTGGATTGAAAGTCTGCAAGAATACTCTTGAGGATTAGTTCGTTGCGTTTGAGATATTCCTGGTAGTCGTTAGTATCTAACTTGTAACGAATATTGAAATTGAGTGTAAAATCTTTGAGCTCTGTGAGACGACAGTGCAACAATGTGGCTTGGTTGCTTGTGATTGCAGACTCGATAATAGTATGGACCTGGTCTAATTTGGAAACAGATGTGTCGTAGCTGACTCCTAGATCAAAGGTGATTGTTCTGTCCTTCATACGTCCAAAATTTTCGATCTGGCCACCGGTAAGATCTTTATTAGATACTATTATCTCGGTACCCACAAGGGTTTTGAGGGTGGTGGACTTGAGTCCAATTTTGCTAATAGTTCCAGACACATTGCCAAAGGAAATATAATCACCAACATTGAACGGACGATCTATATATAAAGTCACCGCCGAAAACACATCAGCCAAAATACTTTGAACTGCCAGGGCTGCAGCAACACCACCAATACCTAGACCGGCGATCAACGTATTTATATTGACCCCATATTGGTCAAGTATGATAATTACTGTTAAGAACCAGACAATGATAGTCGCCAGTTTCTTGAGGGCTGCGACTATGGTTTTGGTACTTGGGTTTTTTTTGAGGTAACTTTCGGCAAATTTTTCTATTGTTTGGGTTAAACAAGAGCTCAGTATGCTAGCTACAACTATAATCAAAGAGGTGCGTATGAGCATATTGGCTGCGACGGAAAGTTGTAAATTCACTGCTGGAATCAGTAATGCTATTAGAATAAGCTTGTAGTTTGGTAGCGA
>CAYYFV010000083.1:0-4342 GCA_964471455.1 uncultured Candidatus Peribacteria bacterium
ATTGCGTACCCAAGTACTATGATTAATTAGTTTTCTTTTATTTTATCGCTGTATTTTCCAGATATAAGAGTTGTTAGTCCCGCAACAAAAGCAAAAACTCCGCCAGCGATACTTGCATCCATTAAATCTCCACCAAGTCCTTCTACAAACAAGGCATAAATTGGGCCGAGCATGGCAGCGGCCATGAGAATCATGGCATTGGTAGAAAGTAAGATGCGTAATGCTTTGTTGAAGAATAAGCTGTTCATATTCAATATTAGTAAAAAATATTTCGTCTACCGTTTCAGTATATACGAAGTTTGGTAGTTGTAAAATTGCGGCGGAGAAGCTTACCACTGCTAGATATGGGGCGATCGGTACGAGGAGTGTAGCTACATATGCTGTGTTAAGTGATGTGACAATGGGGTCACTTTGTTAAAAGCTCAATTGCTTTTTTTAGTTGTTGGCCAAAATCCCTGTCCATGTTGAGAACTTTGAATTTATACTTCTTTGCTTCTTTGTCAAAAAATTGTCCATAGTAGCTGATCATTTCCGCGATTTTATAGAATGTTTCTTTTTCTTGTGTTTTTCGAAGAATCCAGTCGTTTGGTGTTGAGCTTTTTTTTACATCTTGGACAAACTTTTCAATATCAGATTTTACAAGAAACAGCACGCGGAAATGTTTATGTCCATATTTTTTGATAAGCTGCGCTGCTAGTTGTGGTGTAACGTGGTAGCCCTCGACAATATAATCATTGCCATCAGAAATTTCGCAGGTAGAAAACATATCTATTGCATCATAACTAGACTGCGCTTGCTTCATGTAATTTTTGGCAATCTGCTTTGGAGTGTTGAGTGAATATGTTTCATCATTACTTCTACCTTTTTGTGCATTATGTGGATATAATTTGTCAAATTCTTGTTTTGAAACGTATTTTGAAACATACTCACGAGCCACAACTTGCAGGGTATCAGAAGCAATCCACTGAATATCGAGTTTTTTAGACAAGTTTTTAGCTAATGTTGTTTTTCCGCATTTTGGCGGACCTCCGATTAAATAAATCATGGTTTTATTTTAACAGACCCTATTGTTATTTCATAGAATGTTTGGGTGTATGTGATGTTTCTAAAAGATTATACTACAAAGATGAGATTTTCATCTAGGATATTATCTGAAAGCGAACAATCTGGAAAAGCAGTTGGGAAGCGAGACTACAAGCTGGATTACATTCCACGCTTGACTTTTTGTGTTTTACCTCTAGAATTCATAAAAAATAACTATGCAATATGCAACCAATGGAATCACTAAATGGTAATAGACTCGAAACCTCTGACAAAGCATTGCTTGTAGCTGTAAAAGTTGGAGCGGTCTCATTAGTGGCTAGGGCTATAGTGGCTCAAAGCGTTCGAGAGAAGCTTTCTGCAGCAAAGCAACTCATCAAACCAAAGAGGGCAACTCGCCGTAACTAAATCTGATACTGACTTAGACCAAATTTTATTGAGTTTCTTGATTTGTTGAATTTTCTCTTTAACTGCATGCTTTTTGGCTATGATAAGATCAATAAAGTAGTTGGTAATGTGGTGTGGATAATCCGATCGTTTTAATGTCTGATATCAGCTGTTAGGCGCGCTGAAGGCCGAGCCCGAGTGCAACGTCCCCGAAGCGTATTTCCAAGTCTCTTTTTATCATTTGTTCGAGTGAAAAATTATTTCTTAGCAAAACATTCAATTAAATTGTGATGGCAATTGCAGCAATATCATCATGAATTTTAAATCGTGGATATTCCCAAAGATTCGGATCGCGTTTTTCAGATTTGCGCACATAATCCATAATACCATTCAAGCCGTTACGCAAAAAAATATTTACAAAAATACTAAAATCGTCATTTATAGCAGGATCTTTTTGAGGAACTTGCAAGCCATCTGTAAAAAGAATGATATGTGCAACATTTGAAATATCCTCTAGCCCAGAATTTACAAAATCTAGCATCACCTTTTCTCCACTAAGAGCCCCGTATGTTGTACCCATATCTCTACGTTTTTTTATCATTTGTTCAATAATATCTGGGTGGTTTCTAATATTTTCTATCTTTTGTTTTGCTAATTTATGCCAAGTAGTTAGTGTATCTCGATCGTGGTCATAATCTGTTACAAGTAGACGATGGGAACCATCATTATTTATAAGCAGAATTAAACAGTCTCCAATCTGTACCCATTCCAGTTTTTTCCCAATAATTTTTACAACAGCAACACTTGTTACCCATAAATTTGTTTTTTGAGACGTATCTATTTTTAACTCTTTCATCTTTTTTTCAATTTCTTCATTTGCTGATTGGAGACACCGCTTGAGAGAAAGTGTTTTATTTAAAAAAACTTGCTTTGCAATATGTGAAGCAAGGTATCCGCCAGTCTTTCCATCTTTATCTATAAACTGATTCATGCTTGTTGCTCCATCAAAAACACCAAAAATATTATCGTGCACGAGCCATGCATCCTCATTGATTATTCCTGCACCCTGATTATAGATGTGTTCATATTTCATAATTTATTCGTTATGTTATTTTTTCACTCGTGCTTTATTCCAAAAAGAGACTTGGGAATATGTCGCCTAACGTCAGGATTATGAGAAGTTGCGACTGTAAGAAGTAATTTGGGTTGAAGCTTTGCAAGATATTGTAAAACATTGACTTCAAACAAAGCATACTTTTCTGGTCTGTTTTCATAGTATCTAAAAACAAATTTATCTTTTTCAGTTTCAAGCAATAAATTTGTTTGGACAGCACCAAGTTTGAATGGTTTGAATTTCTTAATTTCTCCTAAATTATAATTGGAAAGAATTTTACTGAAATCCTCTTTTGAAAATGTTGTTTTAACTGCCATATATTTAATCAATATTCTGTAATATATAAAGTGTGTGCTTCAAATCGTGGGTGGAAAAGAGCTATTTTTATTTCGCTTAACGTTTCTGAATATCTGAAGTTTGCACGGAACGAAGTGGAAAGTAAATTTGGGTGGAGCCTGCAAGGGGGAATCTCTAAATCCGTGTTATACGTTTTTTCTGCAAGAAAAAAAGCCGAAGACTCAGTTTGTTCGTTGCTTACATTAACTAATTATTCTTTTCTAAATAGATGTCTATGTTACTTCTTTTATCAGCTTTATTGATATCAAGTCCTAAATTCTCAAGAAATTTTTGTACTTCTTCAAGTTTATCCATTGAAAATTTCACTTCTAAAAAAATACCTAATTCATCAACAGAATCAAAATCAAGCCTGATAAGATTATTTTGGAAAGTTCTTCTGGACTTATGAAATGTAACTATCGGTTTACATCCAAGATTGGAATATATTTGCATAAGTTGATCTGAATCTTCAATTGATGATTCAAAATGATCGTATTCTCCAGATTCATTTCTTTTTACTTTCATATCTGTTGATATTTGACCTTTTGACTCTTTGGTTCTAAGCGTTGCATTCAGATTTAGTGATTCTGGTATTTTGAAATAAGTATATGAATGGGTGCTTTGCTCTCCAAATTCAATTCCTTTGGACTTGAGGTCTTTTTCAAATTCTTCCTTATTCTTAACTATAAATTTAAATTGTGTTGTTTTACTCATATTAATATTTAAATGTTTAATATTTAAAAAAGATATCTATTATTAGCAACAGACAAGTTGCGTATAACGTTTGCGTATATCTGAAGTTTACATGGAACGAAATAGAAAGTAAATTTGGGTGAAGCGGAGCGAAGCGGAACCGCATATATAGAAAGTAAATTTGGCAAGAGCGGAGCGAAGCGGAACCGCATATATTGTGTTATACGAAATTGAAAAGAAAAATATTTCACCCTATTTTCTCCTCAAAATCATGAAAAGGGAGCAATTTTTTCAATTTAACCACATTGTCTTTTCCCAAAACCACATCGGTTTCAAGATTAGATTTATTTGTTTGATGCATAAACTCACGACATCTTCCACAAGGTGATAGGATAAAAACATCTCCATCACTATCCTTTTTAACTGCAACTATTTTTTTAATACTATATTCTCCCTGAGTAATCATTTGACTAATTGCAGTATGTTCAGCACACAAACCCATACCTGAGATAGTATCAATACATACTCCTTTAAAAATAGTGTTTTTATCCGTAATCAAAGCACATGCAACCCCACCCATATCGGCTTCATCAATAGTTTTAGGGTTTATCACTTGAATTGCTTCCCGTATTAGTTCTTCGTTTTGCATAATGATTTTGAATATTTAAGTGTTTAAAATATTTTAAATAAAATCTTTATATATCTCGAAGCTAGACAGTGAGTGCTTATCTATACCTGACTTCTCACGTTTAGCTTTTAGTTCAATAATTT
>CAYYFV010000084.1:0-4335 GCA_964471455.1 uncultured Candidatus Peribacteria bacterium
AACAAGTTCGTTCGAAAATTTATAATGATCGATTTGAGAGTTTGTAGGTATAAAATTATTTGATTTTATGTAAAATTCATGATATAATATATAGAATTAATAATTTAATTCTATTATATGTCATTCCAACAAAACCAGAGAAGAGTAAGAATTACTTATAAGGATAGTGTTGCAGATAAAGATAAAATGACTAAGCGTGGGGTTTTGTCTTCGGTTAAAGCTCAGCTTGATGGTCTATCTGTAGATGTAGTAGGCGGTATTACAGTGGATGTTGCTCGAAAAAAGCTTGATGTTATTAAATGTATGAGATTTGATAAGAAATTATCGAATAAAAAGGCCTATATTGCAATGGTGCAGAGGCTTTTGAATAAAGCTCAAGAGGACAATATTGTGAATTTTGGAAAGAACTTGGTTTTGGATGCGGTGATGGGTTTTAATACAAAAAATGCCATTAAACAATTTCAAATAGAATTTAATAAATTGTTGCCAGCTGCTAAACGCATTGCAGAAGATAGTTCTATTGGTCCGCAGACTATCACAGCCTTGTTAATTGTAACTGCTGATGATTTTCAGAAAGAGAATGGGGTTAAGATTGCAAATGAGTTTGGTAAAGTTCGTTTTGAAAGTGATTTATATAGTGATAATGAAACTGATGAATCTGTAGAGATTAGACTTGGAGGTGGCGCTCAAGAGATACAAACTGATGTCGAATCAAGCGCTAAAGTTGCATTTCGATCTGTCGCAAGCGCCCCAAAAGTGACTGAGATTGAGCCTGGTGAGTCGCAAGGTACTGCTCTAAGTTTTGATGATCTTGATGTCGATGATTTTTTGACTTATTTGGAGAGAGAGTGGTCTAAGAAGTATGTGAATGGGGCTACGGTTTTAAAATTTCCATTGTTGCGGTATAAGGCTGATAATGCCCAGAAATTATTTAAATATTGGGTTTCTAGAGAGTGTGCTGTTCAGATTTTTGTTTCCTCAGTATTTCAGAGCAGGATTCAGAAGGATGTTGATTCATTGGTGCCGGTTCGTATGTCTTCTGATAAAATAGTGAATCCATTAGCATTTGTGAATGGTTTACAGGTGTGTAATGAGGGTGGAACTATTGAGGCTGATTCCTCTGTTCAAGAAGTCGAGGATATTACTATTGGAAAGAATAGATATGTTATGACTCGGGGGTTTTTGGATCTGAGTGGATTGCAGAAGCTGGACGCTAAGGTCGCCACGAAATTGGCGGTAATGCCTAATCTGTGGTCTTTGGATCTGAGTGGATTGCAGAGTTTGGAAAATGGTGTTGCCGAGGAATTGGCGAAGATACCAGGGCTTCGCAATTTGGACTTGAATGGATTGAGCTCATTGGATGGATTGTCCGTTGCTGTTGCGAATCAATTAAATGTTACTACGTTGTCTTTGAGTGGTTTGACAGAACTCAGTGAGGATGATGCCATGAAATTGGCGGAATTGCCTAATCTTTTGTCTTTGGATTTGAGTGGATTGCAGGGGCTGGAGGCTAAGGTCGCCATGAAATTGGTGAAGATAGCATTTTCTGACTCTTTGATGTTAAATCGATTGACTTCATTGGATGGATTGACCGTTGATGTTGCGAGACAATTAAAAGTTAGAAATTTGTCTTTGAGTGGTTTGACAGAGCTAAGTGAGGATGATGCCAGGAAATTAGCGGGCATGCCTGGACTCGAGTATTTGGATCTGGAGGGCTTGGAGCCCACTCTTAATGTAGCAATTCATTTGTTTCAGTCTAAGGGCTTAAAAGCGATAAGATATAAAAATAGTGTACTGAATAGAGATAAGTGGGTATTTGCTTTTATCGATGATTTGGAGGGTTTCTTAAATACTAATAATAAGAATCTTATTCCGCTTTTTGTGAGATCGGTACTGAAAGTTTCTAATCGAAATGTTATGAATGAGGATCAGAAATACTTGTTGTCAAAGGTATTTGGAGGATGGATCAAAAGTAAGTATCCAGAAGCATTTAGGCAGATTAAGTTTTATTCATGGTTTAGTTACAACCATCGTGATTGGGGTCCAATTCAAGCCTGTTTGTCAACGTTATATCCTGGTAATAATTGATAGAATATTGCTTAAAATCTCGAAATATAATTTATGTTGTTTATGGAGATTACTTTCTTTTAAATCAATAAGGATTAAGTTTGCAAACCCCTTTGCTTGTGCGAGGGGTTTTTTGATATAATTTCGGCAATTAGATGTAATTGTTTTGTATGCATTATGAAGTATTGGTGATTGGAGCTGGGCCTGGTGGAGTTGAGACGGCGAGGATTTTGGGTCGCAATAAGGTCAAAGTTGCTTTGGTTGATTATCGCGAAATCGGGGGGACTTGTCTCAATCGTGGATGTATTCCGGCCAAGACTATGTTGTATACGGCTGAGATGTTTCGGCATGCCAAGAGTTTGCATGAATTTGGTATCGATCTTGGAGACACCACTCCCAAGCTGGATTTCGAGGCGATGATTGCCAAGCGAACCCAAATTATGGATAAGATTCGGACTGGTTATCGACGAGTCACCGAGAAAGATGGTGTGGAGTTCATCCAGGGCTTTGCCAAATTTGTCGATGCTCAGACTGTGGAGATTGAGGGGCAGCAATATACTGCGGATAAGTTTGTGTTGGCGACGGGTGCTAATTCTAGAAAGTTTCCGGGGTTTGTGGATGAGGATCCACGATTTTTGATTTCGGATAATATTTTTACTCTGCAAAAAATGCCAGAGAGTATTGTGATAGTTGGAGGGGGACCGGTTGGTGTGGAGTTTGCGACTTTTTTTCATGAATTTGGTGTCAAGGTGACAATGGTTGATTTGGCCCCGAGTTTTTTGAATTTCTACGAAGCCGATCTAGGTCAATATTTGATTTCGGCTTATCGTCGAAAAGGCATCGATGTCCATCTCGAAACAGTCATCGATCACATTGATTCTAGCTCCGAAAAACTTCAAATGACACTAGCAAATGGAGAGAAGATCGAGGCTGATTGTGTCTTGAGTGCGATAGGAGTGATGCCAGATTTGTCTTATGCTCAGGCATTGGGCTTGGAGTCTACCAAGGGCCGATTGTCTGTGGACGATAACTACTTAACAAGCCTGCAGAACATCTATGCAATTGGTGATGTGATTGGATTGTCGGGTTCGGCTTATGGAGCCGAGCGAGAAGGGTTGTTTGTGGCACACCATATTATGGGTGAATTTGCTGAGTATTATAAGGTGCCGTATCATCACTTTCCAGATCCGGTTTTTACTTATCCAGAAGTTGGGACTGTGGGCTATAGTTCCAAACAACTTGATGAAATGGGAGTCGAATACGTTTCGGCCAAGGCTTTTTATTTAGCCAATCCCAAAGCTGTCTTAAAAAATGAAACTCAAGGTTTTTGCAAAATTTTGGCTGATCAAAAGACAGGTGAGATTCTTGGAGCCCATTTTATTGGTTTGGATGCGACTGAGCTTATGCAAATGCTGACAATTCCAGTCATGTACAAAATGAGAATATCCGACTTGCGGCGCATGGTCTATGGCCATCCAGTTGTGTCTGAGATTGTCAAAGATGCAGTCACGGAGTGTTATATCAAGCTGCAGAAGTGTGGGGTGTAAAAACTCTTAGCGATTAGCTTTAGATATGTTCGATAGATTTGTCGAGGTAGCGTTTGATGTTCTTGCCCCAGCCAGTGGAATGCATGCGGTCGTCTAATATAAATAGATGATTGATGTCTTGCTGGCTGAGTGCCGAGCAAATGTGATTGATGTTGTTGCCTGTGTTTGGAATAGTGATTTGTATAAAAGAGTTTTCGGCTTGTTTTTCTTTGATTTTGTAATAGAAGTGGCTTGGTGATCCAATTGGAAGTTTGGTCAAAATAGCTTTGTGGCAGCCGTGTAGGTCTGGGTGGAATTTGAGGAAGAAGTGGTGCGTGCACATTAGAATTTGTGGAGTGGAGGTGTCATCTGACAGGTTGGCAAGGATCTTGCCTTTGGATCCGGATTGGTTTTGGGCCAGGAGCTCGATGCCAAGTTCTTGAAACTTGAGGCAGAGCTGTTCATAGATGTATCTGATATTGTCGGATGAGGGGCAGATGATGAGGGCTTTTTGTTCGGTGTCTTTGAGGGCTTGGAAGAGTTGTTCTGTTAGGGTTTCTAGATAAAGTGGGTCTTTTTGGTGAATGCCAAGGTCTTGGGTTTCAAGCAGGAATTTTTCTGATGAGTTGGTTTGTGTGAGTGTGACTTGGAGTCCTGTGAGGTATTCAAGTAGGTTGCGTTTGTCTATTTGTAGATTAGATGGTATGGATTTGAGCGTTGGGAGGTTGTTTTGGTGGAGCAT
>CAYYFV010000085.1:0-4289 GCA_964471455.1 uncultured Candidatus Peribacteria bacterium
GCATGGACGCCAGTGTCATCGCTGGTCCTGGAGTCAATGGGCGCAGTGGTTATGTCCTGTTCTCCAAAACCTAGCATGGTCTATACCGCAAACAGAAGAGTTTCGGTTCGTTACGGCGGCACAAAATAAAATTAACAAAAAAATATGCCAAACCAAAAAACCATCCAATCAGAAATCAACGGTCCAGTTGTCACTATCATGGGCGGTATTCACGGAGACGAATTCTGTGGGTATCGGGCAGTAGAGTATCTCATGCAAAATCTCCAATTAAAAAAGGGGACAGTCCATTTGATAATTGCCAATCAACTTGCCATCGAGGCCGACGCAAGGCAGGTCAACTACAATATGAATCGTATATTTCTAGATAATCTGCAACCAGATATTCAACAAACCTATGAGTACCAGCGTAGCATGGAGATCAGGGAATATTTGGATCGCTCGGATATATTGATAGATCTGCACTCGAGTGTCGAGGGCTCCAAACCCTTTATAATATGTGAAGCAAATGGACTTGAGTTGGCATCCAGCGTGAATGTCACAAATATCCTCACCAACATAGACGCTTTCCATCCTGGATCCACAGATGGCTACATGAACAACCGCGACCGTATTGGTATCTGTATCGAGTGTGGCTACAAAAGAGATCCTAATTCGACCGACTTTGCCATCCAATCAGTACTCCAAATGCTGACTCAGCTCGATATGCTCGCAGATAGTGATCAAGTTACACTAGCCCAAGGCGCACAATCTATTTATAGGTCTGAATACATCTACACCGCCAAGTCTGATGAGTTCAAATTATCTCAAAGTTTTACGGATTTTGATTCGGTACCAGCTCAGACTTGTATCGCCCAAGATGGTGGTCAGGCGATTGAGTTTGTGGCTGACTATCATATATTGTTTGCCAATCCTACGGCTCAGGCTGGGCAAGAGGCATTTTTGCTTGTTCGCAAGCTCTCAAAAGCTAACTAACGAGCGACCAAACGGAAGCCTGGATAAAAACCACAGAGCTTGCTTGTAAAATTTCTAATTTTGTGTTACAATTTAAAGATTTAACTAAATCTAAATGGCTAATAGAAAGTTGGAAAACAAATTACTCGGAGGCTTTGTGGGCTTCCTGCTAGTGATTTTTGGCGTTCAGGGATTGGATACTGTCAACCCTGATTTGTTCAAAGGTGCACTTGCTCCAAATATATATGGCAATGTCCAAGTTGCCCCAAAACCAATCATGATGGCACACGAGTATGTCGAAGAAATCGATGTCAAATGTGACAGTCGTGAAGAATACACTATGACAAATTGTTATTATCGGATTCCTCTAGGTTATAGTATTTTACCTGGAACTCGTATGGAAATCGACAATGAACTATCTGACATGTGTCTACAAGACCAATTGAATTTGGTCATGTGTCCTGGTATCTACCTCAAAAGTAGTGGGCAAGAAAAAATCTTCATCCGTGAAAATAATTTCAGACACAATACCGGCACCAAGCTAAGTATTCGTGAGCAAAGAGAAACTTCTCGCAAAACTTATGATTTCAACGATCTATATACTTATCAAACCCCAGGCCGAAATATTTATAGCATGGTCCCAGGTAACAGGACTCTAGAGAGCGGCAATTTGAGATGTCAGGATTATTTCCACGATGTTCGTAAGACCAATTTACGCTGTGGTAAAGTCACTGTCCTTCGGGAAATGGGAGTTTTTACAGGTCAAAAAAACACAGATCTAAGAATCCCAGAAAATTTCCGTCTACCAAAAGCTAATTTCAAAGACAATCTCAAACGAGCAGAGTTCTTTGTGTTAGCCGATAGACTCCTAAACCAAAGTACATATCTGCGTCAGCAGCAAAACCTCGGAATTCTCGAGCAATTTGTCGACATGGACAATCCAACCATCTACCTCAAAGATAACATCTGGTGGACCGGAGCCGCTGCCCGCCTGGTCGAAAGAGGAGTCATGCAAGGTTATAGTGATAAAACTCTACGCCCATACGATCTGGTCTCCGAGGCTGAGTTTGCCAAAGTAGTTGCCAACATTCGTGGTGCCAACATCCAAAACTCAACCCAAGGCCCATGGTTCGGAAATCTAGTTGATTACTGGCGTGCCCGTGGTACCTATATCGAACCACAACGCCTAATAGACCGTGGTACTGCCGTTGATATCATGTACGAAGCCCTTTTCTTATAATCACAGCAAACACAAGGACTTAAGCCAAGTTCTGCCTTTCTAACAGCCTCAAACCGCTTTTTGTAAAGCGGTTTTTTTGTATTTGCTTAGACAGGCAAGGCATAAGAATATATCATTTGATTAATCGCAACTTTTGCGCTGTAATATTAAAATATTTATTCTTTAATTTAACCTTAACAAATGCGAGCAAATCAACGAAAATTACTCGGCATTATTGGGGCTCTCGTAGTACCAATAGCTCTGGTAGTCGGTCTCTACGCCGATTCCGGAGATTTATTCAAAGGCTACCTCACCTTCGACCAGACTGATGATGGTCCGGGGTCAAGCCAAGTAGAAACCTTCCTCTTCGGGGACGGCGCTAACCTTACTGGCGTTATAAAAGATGCTAC
The DNA here is from genome assembly GCA_964471455.1 of uncultured Candidatus Peribacteria bacterium. GTDB lineage: Bacteria > Patescibacteriota > Gracilibacteria > UBA1369 > CAYYFV01. Next base: position 2,581 of record CAYYFV010000085.1, read on the forward strand.
TGAAGGAAGTGGTGGTTTTGTTATGGCACTACAACAGACGATGAATCGAATCCATCTGCCCTTTTTGACGCCACCACTCAATGTACCTTAACTGACTCGTCTGATGTTAGCACCTACGACATGAAAAATCTGTCAGACCAATACGCAATCCTCACCAACCTTCTCAAAGACAGAGGGGACGCTGCAAATGTAGGTCATTTCAACCATTTTATAGATTTCTACGCAAATAGAGGCACAACATATAATGCAGGCGCAGCTATTACGGTTGGACTTTTAGACAACCTCGACTCAACAAGCGTAGATGAAGGTGTTGGTAACAAAATAAGCTACGAAGATATTCAAAAAATGCTTCTTCTTAACTTCCAAGCCTACCAAGCTGCCGACTGTGCCGCTTCAGACAATAGCGGAGCCATCTCAGCTTACTCAAGCACAGACGACGAAGGGAATACAACATACACAGATCTCACATCAGAAGATGGCCTACGAACATTGTTCGAAGACAACCTCGACCACAAAGAACGCCTCTTTTCTCAAATAAAATACGATACAAACCAATTCGATAACGTACCTACAAATAGAATTGTCGCAATTACAGGTTTTCTAAACGAAGGAGAAAGGGCAGATTTTAATCCTGAAACAGGAATTCCACAAGACAAAATAGTGTTATCTGACTATACAACAATTGATGGATATTTAAATCAACTTAAAAGCGATTTATCTGGTTGTATAACAAGTCAAACTCAATGGAATGCTCAAAATCCACTAGAACTTGGAATAGCATCGAATATTAATTTTGGTGATACTGCGTCATTTCTAGAAAATTTAAACGACCCTAGTTTCTACATTCCGGAGTTGGTAGAGTTTTTAAACGCTCAAGACGATAATACTAGTCCTAAAACCCTAGCGGTAACTCAAACTATTGACTCGTGTCAAAAAGCTAAAGACTTAGTAGAAAACACTCTCAACGAACTAGAACAAGTTCTAACAGTCAAATTTGGTTATTATGAAAGTTCTGATTTGAATATTGATTTGAGAGCTTTACTCGCAGAAAATGGTATTCCAGAAGAGATTAATATTAAAACTGATATCAAAGACCCTAAACTAGAAGCATCGCTTGTTGAGATTACAGGGGACTTCAACAGACATGAGTTGATCCAGAATATCTACAGACACTCATCTGCAATCAATTCTGAAATCACCAGTGGCACATCGGCGATAGATATCACTGTGCCTGCAGGTCAAGATCCTAAATCATTACTTCCAGTGTATTATAATGCGGCAACAATTGACTTCATTAGAAGTCTTTCTGATCCAATTCCTTTATCTATGGCAAGTACAGATTCTCACACAGGGATAAATGCCACAGAAAAAAATCCAGACAAAAATCATGCACTAGTAATCACCCTCAGCACTGACTCAGCTGATTCATATGAACATAATTTTATTTCACCTGTAACCGATCTAAATTCTGAAACATGGAACCAGAACGAAAAACAAGTCTACATTTATCTATTTAGAGATAACACTTTCCGTGCCTCAAATCTAAATACAAGTACATCTGAAGATCAAAATATCGAAACTGACATAACTGCATCGGATGCTGAAGATATTTTATCTATAACCACTACAATTACATTGCCGGAGGGCAGTTCACAGCAGTTACCTCAAGAAGGATATGAACTCTCGGTAGTCTCAAGTGAAAGTCCTAT
>CAYYFV010000086.1:0-2614 GCA_964471455.1 uncultured Candidatus Peribacteria bacterium
AAAACACATAATAAACCTTAGAAAACAAATGATTAACTGCCTCAAAAGGAATACTCAAGGCCAAGACCATCAACACACTCGCCGTCATCAAACTAGCCCCCGAATCAAACTGTCCTCTTTCAAATAAAACTGGAATTAAATCAAAAGCAACAACAAACAATCCCAAACATGCTGGCCAAACAAAATATAAAATTTTCAAAAAAGTTCTTCGAATCATAGAATTCAGGGCTTGCAAATCCTGCCCCTGCCTATAATCAATCAAATAAGGAAATACCGCCTGAGAAATAGCAATCCCAAACAAACTCACGGCGAAGCTCTGTACATTTTTGGCATAATTAAAGGCCGACCAACTACCGCTCTCAAGTCCATAAGCCACAAAGTTAAAAACCATCAACGAAACCTGTACGCTTAAAATCGACAAGACTTTATACACAGCCAAGCGCAAGGATTCTGGAATCTCAGAATGCCAAACCCGAAACCGCAACTTCAACTTCAGCGATCGAAAATCAGCCAAGCGCACAACTAACATCATCACCAAACCAATAATCACCCCATACACAGCCGACAAAATACCATGAGACTCGGCAAATAAAACTATCGAAACAATAATACCAATATTATACAAAACCGGCCCCAAAGAATATGAAAAATAATGCTTATTAGACATCAAAAAACTCGACAAAGTATTTGCCAGACTAAACAACAAAGGCGACAATAATAACCAACGCGACAAATACACTGCCTCAGCTCGCACAGACAAATCAGCCTTGGCAAGCAAAATATCCATAATCCAAGGCATTCCCAAATAAGCTAATATCGCCAAAAGACCAGTAAACAAGGTATTAAAAAACAAAAAAGCCGACAAGTAATCTAAATAACTCTCCTGGCTCCGCTGCTTAATCTTAGAAAGCATCGGCATAAACACCCCCCCCAAAACACCGGCTGCGGTGATTGTATAAATGGCATCAGGAATTATAAAAGCACTATAATACGCATCCGTCACAGACTCCGCTCCAAAGTAATATGCGATAAACAAATCCCTCACAAATCCCATCACATAGCTTGCAAGTGCAAATACAATTAACATAGCAGATGCCGACTTGTGACCAAGGGATCGAAAGTTATTTAAAAAGAGTTTTCGAAACATTCTTCCAAAAATTTACCTAAATTATTTCTTCCTATCTGCCAAAATCTTTTGGGCTTCCTCCAGAGTAAGCTTAGTTGGATCCATATCTTTTGGCACCGAGGCATTTGTCCGCCCCTCATTGACATAAGGTCCATAACGCCCAGTCAAAACTTTGATGGTCGAACCTTCAAATTCTTTCAGAACTTGCTTACTAGCCCCACGAGCAGCCTTACCAGCAGCCAAAGCTGCCAAAATAGCTTCTGTATTTGGATTCAAAACCAAATCAACTGCCACCGTCGCCGTCTTAGAAGCAGATTTGATATAAGGTCCAAATCGACCAATATCCGCAGTCACATCCTCTCCTTCTGGAGTTTTTGCAACCACCCTAGGCAAACTTAAAATCTTCAATGCTAATTCCAAATCCACATTAGCAATATCTACCCCCTTGGGAATAGATTTCATCTTGGGTTTAAAACTTTTATCTTCATCGCTTTTCTCCCCAAGTTGCACATATGGACCATATCGCCCAACCTTTGCAAAGACCTGTAACTTGCTATCAGGATCAACGCCCAATCCGCCCTCTTGACCCAATTGTTCAGAAGTCTCAATCAAATGCATGGCCGCATCTACATTCAAAGCATCCGGCTCAGTACCCTCAGGAATCGACACTCTCTTCTCACCAGCTTCCAAAAAAGGACCATACCTTCCAATTCTCACATTCACCTGAGAACCATCACCAATCGGCAAAGTACAACATTCCCTTGGATCAATTTCCAATTTGGTGATTTCAGTCAAGCCCATATAGTCACCAGCCCCAAAATAAAAATCTTTTAAATAAGACACAAACTCCTTCTCTCCACGAGAAATCGCATCCAAATCCTCCTCCATTTTCGCAGTAAAGCTATAATCCACCAAAAATTGAAAATTCTGCTCCATTAATTTTACTACTCCAAATGCTACAAATGTCGGCACCAAAGCCTTTCCAATCTTAAAGACATATTTTCTTCTAATAATGGAATCAATAATAGACGCATAAGTAGATGGCCTACCAATACCCAGAGATTCTAACTCCTTAACCAAGGTCGCTTCATTAAAACGTGCCGGCGGCTTTGTAGAATGATCCTTACTGTGCAAATCTTTCAACATAGTAGCTACTCCAACTTTCATATCCGGTAGAGCTTGAGAATCATCAGATTTCGCACCAGACTCAATATACAATTTCCGAAAGCCCAAAAAAGTAGTCACCCTACCAGTCGATCTAAACATAGACCGCTCAGACTCAACCTCTACAGAAGACTGTAAGAAAACAAAAACTCTCATTTGACCCCTTAACAAACTGCACAATATCAATAGACTCCATATCTTCAGGGAACGATAAACTAGACTCACACCTACATGGCGGACTACCTTGTGGCTCAAATATACTTATCATAGGCCCTATAGGAAGTGGCAAATCTAGCTTTGCGAGGCGTTTTATTTCAGAAGGAA
>CAYYFV010000086.1:2624-4245 GCA_964471455.1 uncultured Candidatus Peribacteria bacterium
TTCAAAATCTCTCATTTGACTAGCCACAGTTCTATTGAAAATCAAAGTGTATAATTTCAATTGCTCTGTCGTTAACTTCGCAGATATTTTTTTTGGAGATCGAAAAGAATTTCCAGCAGGACGAATAGCCTCATGCGCCTCTTGAGCATTTTTAACCTTAGATTTGAAGACTCTAGACTTACTTGGCAGATACTCGCCTCCAAACTCCCCTTCTACAAAAGATCTGCAAGCCTTGATAGCCTCAGAACTCAAAGATATAGAATCCGTTCTCATATAAGTAATATAACCATTTTCATATAATTTCTGTGCCACTTGCATAGTCTGCTTCGAACTAAATCCAAGCTTGTGATTAGCATCTTGCTGCAAAGTGGAAGTCGTAAAAGGTGGTTTTGGCTGAGTTTTCATTGGCTTAGTCTCCACTTTCGAAACCTGATATGTCTCAGACTTCAAAGCACTTAGCACATCATCAATATTCTCAGCATTCAAAACCAACAATCCCTTTTTCGCTTCACCAGTATCTGCACTAAAATCCTTTGAGCTAGCAACCTTTTGCTTATCAAACTCTTTCAACTCCGCATTGAACATTTGAGCTTCATAATCAAAATCCGCATTGATACTCTTGTAAGAAGCTGACTTAAAAGCCATCCGAGCCCGCTCTCGCTGTACAATAATTCGAGTCGCCACACTTTGCACCCTCCCCGCAGACAACTTTGGTGCAATTTTTCTCCACAGCAGAGGCGACAGCTCGTACCCATATAATCTATCCAAGACCCTTCTCGTTTCTTGGGCCTCAACTAATTTAGAATCAATCTCTCTAGGATTCGCCAAAGCTGCTTTGATTGCGGTTTCCGTAATTTCGTGAAAAGCCAAGCGTTTCACAGGTACCTTCGGCTTCAGAACATCCATCAGATGCCAAGAAATACTCTCTCCCTCTCGGTCCTCATCCGTTGCCAGAAACAATTCATCGGCCTTTGCCAACAGCTCCTTTAATTTTTTAACCTGCTTCTTCTTTTCTTTACTCACAACATACAAAGGTTCAAAATTCTTCTCAACATTAACACCCAAACGCGCCCACTTCTCAGATTTATATTTGGCTGGTACCTCCGAGGCATTCGAAGGCAAATCACGAATATGACCAATCGAAGACTCTACAATAAAGCCTTTACCTAATATTTTCGAAATGGTTTTTGCTTTGGCTGGGGACTCAACAATTACAAGTTTCAAGACAATCGGATTAAATTTTACTAATTATTAAACTACAAAAAAGTAAAAGCCAAGTAAAATTTTATTAAAATAGAACTTGCCAAACTTAAGAATTAAACTCTTCGTAGCTTTTATCAATCCAGTCCAAAATCTCTTCTACCGAATTGACCTTATGAATATAATCCAAATCTTTTTTATCAGCCAACCCCTCATCCATAATGTTTTTAGAGACCCACTCCATAAAACCATCCCACATATCTCCATAAATAAGCACCGGCACATTATTCACGTGACCTACCTGTAATAATTGCCACACAAAAGCAAATTCCAACAAAGTTCCAAGTCCGCCCGGAGCAATTACTACAAAATTTGAAATCCTTATAAATTCATCCAGCCTCTTGGAAAACTTCTCAAAATG
>CAYYFV010000087.1:0-4173 GCA_964471455.1 uncultured Candidatus Peribacteria bacterium
TTGCCTGATAATACTTCTATATGGGTGGGTGCCATTGATTCAGAATTAAATGCAGAAGGAATGGCGCAAACAGAAAAAATTGCTGAAAGAATTAAAGACATCCATTTTGATTTGGTGTTGTGTAGTCCAATGAAGCGTACTCGAAAAACTCTGGAGATAATATTGGAGAAACATATCTCCGATCAACTTGGAGATGTAATCAATTTCGAAGATGGTTTGAAAGAAAGAGACTGGGGGAGTATGACTGGAGAGCTCTGGAAAGATGTAGATTTCGAAAGTCTACCGATAGATGCCGAAAAGTATGAGGATTTTGTCGGTAGAATTGTTGCTACCTTGGAGAAACATTATGTAGAAAATACAGATTCAAGGGTACTTATTGTGACTCATGGTGGGGTGGTGATTAAGTTACTAGAGGAGTTGTTTGGTCAAGAGAGTCCTAGGGTACCAAATGTTTCCTTAACTGTTTTTAAATTTTGTGTCGATGGTAATCACAGGTTGATTATGGAGCCTTGTAAGGCACATTTAGATAGTTAAAAAAGACCTGTGTCAGGGCCTTTGTTTAAAAAGCCCCAGCTGGCTTATAGATAAGTTGATATATACTTACGGCCCGTTATTATAAGGTGGGTGCTCGCAAATAAAACCCACGAGTTTTATAAATATTGAACTCCCTTAAGTATATGATAGACGAGAAAGTAGAAAAACTTACCGTCCAACTGAGTAATTTAAATATAGCATGTTTGACTTGCTTGTACAAGATTATTATCTTGATGTTTTTGAGATTTTTTAGATGAAAAATATTAGGCTTTTGAGGAATGTGGAGACGAAACTAATGAAATTTAAGAAAATTGAATTGCCGCTAGCACCCAAAAATTTGATATCGATAAAAAATATCATCAAGATGTATGCCAGGTGGTTGTGAATGAATTGAGTGTATTTGTAGAATTGATAGTGTGGAATAAAAAGTCCAAGGATTTTGGATCCATCTAAAGGAGGTATCGGTAGTAAGTTGAAGGCACAAAGGGCGATGTTGATATCAACCATGTATAATAATGTGTGTTGCAAGCTTCCGCTTGTAGATGGGGCCAGGGTGCCTATAACCAATGCAAGTAAGAAGTTGCTAAAGGGTCCTGCGAGTGCCACTAGGGCTGAGTCGCGCTTGGGATTCTTGAAATAAACAGGATCTACCGGTACTGGTTTGCCCCACCCAATTCCAGCAAATAAGAACATGAGAGTGCCGTATAGATCAAGGTGTTTGCGAGGATCGAGAGTGAGCCGGCCTTGGTTTTTGGCTGTGTTGTCGCCGAGGATATGGGCGGCCCAGGCGTGGGCCGCCTCGTGTATTGAGAGGGCAATGAGAATGCTGATGGCAAAGATGATAAATCCAGGGTAATACATGTGAGAGGTGTTTATTTGCTTTTATTTTAAATGGCTTTGAGCTTTGTTCAAGTCTTTATTCAAAAAAGCTTGCATTTTGGATGCGGTATGTTAAAATTCGGCTACTAAATATTTAAATTTTTGTATATGGCTCGTGTATGTCAGTATAGCGGAAAGAAAACTACAACTGGTCACAATGTATCGCATTCACAAAGAAAAACTAAGCGTACATTTGGTATTAATCTTATTAAAAAGCGATTAAGAGATCCAGAAACTGGAGAGATGTTTGTGGCTCGTATTTCTGCAAAAGCTTTGAAAACTCTTACTAAAAACCCAAGAAAACTTCTTGATTTCGCTCGCATGATGCGAAACAAATCTCGTAACAGAGCCAAACGCTTGTTAAAAAGAGGAGTTAACTAAATTTTTATTCAAAAGCTCACTGCTCAGGGTGAGTTTTTTTTCGTTTACCAAAATTTAACATATAAAAAAATGTTTTATGATTCCGAGGATGCAATTTCTTATCCCGAAATAGCATTTGAGATTACTGAACTTCTAGGTAAAAGGGGCGAAGAATCCGATTCGCTCACAGCTCAAGCGCGTATTGTGGCCGATTCTTTGGATTTTGTGTTGAGTAGACCACGAGAGTCTAGACCACGAGAGTCTAGATCATGTGAGTCTAGATCATGTGAGTCTGGGGGAGAAGAGTTGGCATGGGAGTTTTTTAGGGATGAGCTTGAGAGCTTGGGTCGATGTGATAGAGAGGCAATTTTGTTAATGAAGGTAGAGAGATCTATTGGTTCTTTGTTGTGTCTGAGCAGGATTGAGGTGAATTCGCGGTTTCGAGGTCAGGGTGTTTATCCGACTTTGCAGAAGTTTTTGCCGGGTGTATTTAGAAGTCTAGCATCTGATTATACAATGGATTTTGCTATACATCAGGATGCAGATCTAACAGCTTATTTCATGAAGAACGATCGTTTCGCTGTGCATGAGTTAAAGCAAGGTATGGTGCAATCTGCGGTACTTGACCTGAATTATGGGATTATAAATAATGTGAGTGTGGGTCTTAACTCTGCAGATGACAAATCTGTTTGGGTTCGACGAGAGTTTCTGCATGCTGATGTGGATGCAAGGATCATGTATTATAGGTTGCTTTCTAGGTTTGTAGATAATGTCAACGTTACTTTGTCTGACTTTCTGCTTTATCCGTCTATGTTGCCGGAAAGGTCGCGTAAATTTTTGTTTGATATTTTTGATAGGTCTGGTTTTTGCCCTGAGGATGTGGCAGAAATGAAATCTCATAATGTGTTGAGTATTGGAGATGATGATATGCGCTTGTTGTTTGGAAAATTTAAGAGGTATTTTGCTGGTAACTATTATCAGATTTCACAACAGTTAGGTATGCAAATGAGATCATGAAGTTTCCACAGGTTTTATTGTCATTGTCGTTAAATTTGCTTGCTTGTGGTTCGCATGTTAGTTCTGTGAATAATTCGAATGTGCTCGAGCGTCAGCATGAACATAAATGTGCTTTGGAGTATGAGGCCCTAAACCATGTTTATTTACAGGCTGAGCCTTTTTATAGTGTTGATGCTTGTCGGGCGGGAGTAAATGCTAGAATTGCTAGATTATTACTTGTATTGGTTAAGGTCGATGCAATGGTAGATAGTTGTGAACACTCTGATAATGTAGAGGATGTTGTGGATCCCATTTTGGATTATGCCAAGCGTTCTTTGGTAGATGTGGATATGTTGTTGTCGGTTATACAGAGGAGAGGTGTCTATGGTCCCAAGCAGTTGGCAGATCTTGATGATGTTAGGCGATGTTTCTATGATATTTTGTTGTTGAGAAGACAATACCAGTTGTTTTCATTGGAATTTGCTGTAGATGATGTTGTATTTGATAATTTACATGTTAAATTATTGGAGGTTGAAAGATCTTTTAAAGAAGCTAATATTATGTTTTGTATCGAATAGATCATATTCAGAAGTTTATTGTTGAAGATTTAGGGCATAAGATGCCGGCTTTTCGTCTGAAGCAAATCCAGAAGGCCTTTTTCAACTTTGATTGTCGATCTTTTGCTGATGTTTCTGTGCTTCCAAAGGATTTGCGGATGCAGTTGGATGAGGAATTTGATTGGCTTTCGGTCGAATCTAAGCGGGTGTTTGAGTCGCGGGTGGGCGATACCTACAAAGCTGTGTTATCGGCTCAGGATGGTCAGTTGTTTGAGTCTGTGCTTATGGAAAATCGCCGTGGGCAATGGACTATTTGTGTTTCTTCGCAAGTGGGCTGCGCTATGGGCTGCACTTTTTGTGCAACTGGCAAGATGGGATTGATAAGAAACCTAGAGGCGCATGAGATTTTTGATCAATATCGTTTCTGGCAAATGTATCTTTTGGATAATCAAAAAATTTCCCAAAAGCGTATTTCTAATATTGTATTTATGGGAATGGGCGAACCTATGGCTAATTATGCCAATGTAAAAAAAGCTATCAATGTCCTTTTGGCGGAGACTGATTTGGGTCCGACCAAGATTACTGTTTCGAGTGTTGGGGTTTTAACTAATTTAAATAGATTGCTTAAGGATGCCGAATGGCCGCCGGTGAGAATTGCTATTTCTTTGCATTCTCCAGATGAGATCGCACGCAAGAAAATTGTGCCAACAAGTATTCCCGGCTTTCATGAGCAGTTGATCGAGTGGTCACATGCATATGCTAGGGCTTTTGGGTCGCGTTCGCATCACGTTACTTATGAGTATACATTGATAAATGGAGTCAATGATCGGCCCGAAGATGCCCATGC
>CAYYFV010000088.1:0-3961 GCA_964471455.1 uncultured Candidatus Peribacteria bacterium
CAAATAAAACTTAAACCGCACAAAAGTAAGGTTTTCTTTGTCGAAATCATTCGAGATTACGCCTATTAAGAAATTGGTTAGCAGACAACAAACTTCCCAAAATACCGATAATACTTCCTGTACTAATAATAGAATAAATAATGCATATAGATTGTGTCTGGCTGCGTTTTTTCTTCTGGTAGATTTGGGAGAACTGTAGCATCTATATCCGTTGTCAGGTGGGCAACTTTGGCTGCTGTAGGGGTTGGCTGAGTGGTGTTGTCGACTATGAGCTTTTTGGTGACACGAGTACCCCCCGGGATGAATAGGTCCGTGCCGACACTTAAGGCTCGGGTGTTTATGACATTGAACCTCTCAATATCATAAAAGTCGACCTTATACTTATTGGCTATAGTCGTGAGACTTTCACCCTTGGAGACAGTATGAGTCAGACCATCTATTGGTGGAATCGAGAGTTCTTGGCCTGGAGTAATATCATCGAGATTGACAATAGAGTTTTCCCAGACAATTGTTTCTGTAGAGAGTCCGTAAATTTTTGCTATATCTTTGAGCTTTTCATTTTTTTGGACTGTATGAACTTGAAAAGTTAGCCTTGCATTATCCGACCCATCATCTGCAAATGGCATGCTTTTAAGTAGAAAACCCTCCTGAGTAGCTATTATTTGTGACTGATTATAGGCAATGTCTTCTTGGTTGAGGTAGGAGTTGTAATTGCCATTGAGATTGAAATTACTAGCAATCAGTGGCTCGGCTGGTGTAATTGAAGTTAAGATCAGTATGGTCAAAGACAGGGCAGTTGTGCGCTTGAGGATGGCTTGGGAGGGGTTGGCTATGATGTGTTTGCGCGATAGATATCGCAGTGTTGTCTTGTAATTCGATTTCGGTGAGTATTTGGATCTATAAATCTTGGTTTTGAGGAACTTTACGTAAAAAGCCTGAATTTTAGAGAGAAGGCTCAATAATGGGCTTTTGGAAGAACGATATTGTTTTTTGAATTTGTTGTACCTTATGAGGATAGCTCCTTTAGCTAGTTACCAGCACTATATACATGCAACAGTTAAAATAAGTATATAAAACATGGGGCAGACTTTGCCTTGATAAAGTTCTTGCTGATTGTATATGATTCTATTGTGAATTGCAAGATTACAGGTTAGTTAAACATACTTTCATTATGCGTCAATTTCTATTGTACTTTCTAGTTCTATGCTCAGTATCGACATTGCTTGCCAATATTGGTTTTTTAACTGGGATCAGCCAGGTGAAGTTTCTGAAAGAGATCGGCTTTTTGATAGCTTGTTTACTGGCAATACCTGGACTGGGGAGACTGAAATTTTCGCGCTTTTTTGTGGGGTTGGCGCTTGTGACTTGGGCTGTTTTGAGCTTTTTGTGGTCGGATAGTTCTGGACTGGCATTTGTGTATGGACTCAGATATGAGGTGAGTTTTGTGGTGTTGTTTTATGCTAGCTACCTTATTTCCATGAGAAAAAAGCAAACTATACAAGTATTACGCAGGTTTGTGAATAGTTATTTCTATCTGACTGTTATTGCCATGCTAATTTGGCTATTTGGTAGTGAAATACTTGTACATGTGGGGTATAGGCCAGACTGGTCAACATTTTATATAGGAGAAGCGACCGCTTTCTGCCAAAAGATAGAACATTTGGAGCTCTGTAGACTACAGGGATTTGTATCTGGCCCGAATGTGTTTGCTTTGATGTCATTGATGGTGCTGGCGATTGCGCGTTTTTGTCGAATTAAAGACCTATTTAGAGTTCAAAGTGTTTTGATTGCAGCGATTATTTTGAGTTTTTCGAGAAGCGGAATTTTGGCTATGATTCTATATTTCCTGCTGGAATACTTTGGAGGTGTGCGAGCTATATGGTCATTTACCAGGCACAACATTGTCAAAATAGGTTTTGTGTTTGTAGCTCTATGTGTGAGTTTATTAGCCTTTAGATCGGGCTCAAATTTGGAGCATTTGCTGGCGTGGAAGGCCGGTTTTTTGAGCTTCTTGGAATCCCCTATTTGGGGACATGGAGTGAATTTTAGTGGGCCCGCAAGTCGGTTTGTAGGTGAGGGCTTTATACCTGAAAGTTGGTTTTTGCAAGTCGCTAATAACTTGGGGCTGGTTGGAGTTGGCCTGTTTTTGATGTTTATGAGAGAGTTATATAACAAGTTACCAAAAAGCCTCGCTCATTTTGTAGTTGCCATGTGTATACCTTTGGCTCTACTGCACTCGCTGGAAGATGCTGGATTTGCTTACAGTTTTGCGATTTGTATGGGGCTAACCGCTAACCTTGATCCTCAAGAGAATTAAATATTTCGACAGGAGGATCTCGAAGGGTTTGGGATGACTGCTTTTTCTATTGAAGCTTGAGAACTTTATTTATAGCCGCCAAAAAGACCTGAGATGTGGAATCTATATGTCTAGATTTGGAGGTGGGTTGGCTGGCGAGTTGAGTCAGTAGCTCGAGGACTTTATCTAGGGATATTTGAGACTGCGGGAGCATTAATCCAAGCTTTGAGTCGACAAAATCTTGGGCGTTGAGTAACTGATCCCCTCGACTTTGAGCCGCTGGCAATGGTATGAGCAAAGCCTTGAGACCTAGGAACTCAAACTCTGCTAGAGAACCTGCACCAGCCCGTGAAATCACAAGATCGGCGGTAGCGTACACGTCCTTTAGATCATTTAGATAGTCAAATTGTAAATAATTTGTAGGTGTTTGGCTTGGAATCTGAGATGAATTGATCTGACCTGTAATGTGTATTAAATTATAAATTTTGCTAAGTTGGCCCAGATTCTTAAAAATAAAGTCATTGATGGCTTTGGATCCAGAACTGCCCCCTATAATCAGCAGGACTGGCTTTTGGGTATCTAAATTTTCAAATCTAGGAATTTCGGTGGCTTTTCCGGACTTGAGAGAGGGTTTAACTGGAATTTTTACATTAAGAAAATGTGGCTTTGGAGAGCGGAAATTTGGATTGGAATACCAGACTTGATTAGTCAAAAAACTGACTATTTTGTTGGCTAGTCCAAGTGAAGCATCTGACTCATGAATTATGAAGGGAATTCTTAGAATTTTACAGGCTACGGCAACTGGCACGCAGACAAAGCCACCTTTCATAAAAACTAAGTCTGGCCTGCGATTACGAAGAATCTGAAGAGACTGGAGTGTTCCATAAATAACTTTGAAAGGATCTATAAAATTTTGCCAGCTAAAATATCGGCGTAGCTTACCGGCTGATATGTATGACACATCAAAATTGTAAGGATCGAATAAAGACTTCTCAAAGCTTTGATTGCTTGTAATAAAATGTAGCTTGAGGTCTGGGTAATTCAGGTGTAATAGCTCTGCAATTGCAAAGTTTGGATTAACGTGACCTGCGGTTCCGCCTCCCACTAGAGTTATTCTCATAATTATATGAAGTATATTGAGATAAATTTAACAAAATTCCGACACCAAGACAACTAGCTAGCAAACTGGAGCCTCCATAAGAAATAAAAGGCAAAGTAATACCCGTGACAGGTAACAAGCCAATATTTACAGCTATATTGGTAAAGGCCTGGGCTGTTAACCAGATTGTAATCCCCGAAGCTAAGAAAAACCCAAATCTATCTCGACTAAACTTGGCGATGATAAAACCCCTAACCGAAACAAATAAATATGCTAATACCAAAAGGAAAATTCGAAAAAAACCCAGTTCTTCTGAGGCAGCTGCAAAAATGAAATCATCGGAGGCCTGCGGCAACCAATATGATTTCTGGACCCCCTTGGTTAGTCCCCTGCCCATGAGACCTCCAGACGCGACCGCAATATTGGCCTGGTGGGTCTGCCAACAATAATCCTTTCTGGCTCCGAGTTCAGATTCAACCTGGCAGTTGTTGTTGGATGGGTTGATATAGGCTTTAAATCTATGGGTCAGATAATTAGAGTTTGGAATGATAATAGATAGAAAAAAT
>CAYYFV010000089.1:0-3946 GCA_964471455.1 uncultured Candidatus Peribacteria bacterium
GGATGTATCTGAAATCGAGGTGACTCTGAGATCAGTCGAAGAGAAACTACGTCGCCAAGGCCTGGAAATAAAAAGGCATATCTTGGGTTTTGAGGGTGTGTGTCAAAAGTGCAAATCAATTGTTTGTTAATTAAATTAATATGAAAAAGTTATTATCTATAGCTGTTTTGATGTTATTGGCTGGATGCTCGGGGATGAGTAACGAATCTGATTCGATTACTAAGTTTCCATCTGTGATAATCTCGTTTTATCAGATTGAATATGTGGTTTATGAAATAGAACACTAGCTGGCTCAACATAACTTGCTTGGAACACAAAACGTGCATGGATTTGATTTGAGTACTGCGAATGTGGTGTTGATGGAAAAGGCTGAGCTGGTAATTGGCTTGGACTTGGAACTAGAACCATGGTTGGAGGCAAGTAAAGATAGAACTCTTTTTTTGGCTAATGCTGGTTTGCAATTACTGGATGCCACTCAAGACTTTCACCACGAGGGGCATGCAGATGAGGAGGGGCAGCACGAGGGGCATGCAGAGCATGACCATGGTAATCCGACTCATGATCCACACGTGTGGTTAAGTCCGGTTAATATGCTTGCAATGGCTGATAATATTTATGGAGCTTTGGAGCAAAAGCAACTGTTAACTGATGGATCTGCTGAAAGATTGGCAAACCTCAAATCGGAATTACAAAAATTAGATGCAGCTTACAGAACTGCTTTGACTGGCTGCCAAGCAAACACTGCATTTGTATCGCATAATTCTTTTGCCTACCTAGAAGATCTATATAACTTTGATTTGACGAGTATTATGGGATTGAGCAGTTTGGATCGACTTTCTCTGAAAAACTTACGTGACTTGCAAAATGTAAAGACAAATGCAGTGTTGATCGAGGCGCTTGAAAATCAAGAATATGCTGAAACATTGAAAAAAGATATGAATTTAAATAGCTTTGTAGTGTACAATGGATCTAAGCAGGTCGATGGTTTGGACTATATGGCTCTGCAATACAAAAATTTAGAAAGCTTAAAATTGGCTCTGGAATGTCTTTAGTTAAATTAGAAAATGTAGGTGTTAGCTTTGACTCTAAGAATTGGGAATTGTTCAATATTGACTTGGAGATTACTGCCGGCAGCTACATTGGACTAGTTGGTCCAAATGGTGCCGGGAAATCGACCCTACTAAAGGTCATTCTCGGTATGATCCCTGTAAATGAGGGAACTATATCGCGCGCCGAAAATATCAAAATATCATATGTGCCTCAGCAAATTGGAGTTGATAATGCCTGTAATATATCTGTGAAGGAGGTGTTGTTGATGGGTACTGACTGCTCTTTGTGGGAGAGGTTTAGCAGAGAATGTGACAAAAGAATGCTGGCGGCTTTGGAATTGGTTAAGTTAGATGACAGCAAAATTCTAGAGCATAATTTTAATAATCTGTCTGGTGGTCAAAAACAAAGAGTCTTGATTGCCAGAAGCCTGATAGACCGGCCAGACTTGATCTTGTTTGATGAGCCATTGAGTGGAGTAGATATGTCGAGTAAGATTAAGATTTATGAACTGCTGGCTGATCTAAATCGTGAAACCGGTGTCACAATTGTATTTGTATCTCACGAAGTTGATAGCGTTGTCAAAGGTTGTAAGCAGGTTTTGTGTCTGAATAAAACAATCCATACTGGGTGCCACCCTGTGGATTTTATCATGGGTGACTCTTCGGGAAGCAAGCGTGTTTGCAAAACACCGTGTGACTCCCCTACGGTAGGTATTCATCACCATCATAACTAAGTGATTTATGTTTGAATTAAACTTTTTAAATACTGCTTTGATTGCTGGGGTGAGCGCCTCGGTGACTGCTGGGTTGCTGGGTTCTTTTATGTATGCGTATGGTGAAAGTGTCAAGTCTGAGATGTTTGCCCATGTGAGCTTGGCTGGTGTGGGAGCTGGGATCTTATTTGGAATCAATCCAATTGTGGGAGCTGTTGTGGTCTCGGCGTGTTTGAGCTTGCTGATTGGTAAACTCACTAATCAGACGCGCCTGTCGAAGGACGCATTGTTTATGCTAACTATGAATGGTGGACTGGCTTTGGCCTTGGTTTTTAATAACTTGTCGGATGGGGCTGGTATGAGTTTTGAGAACTATTTATTTGGTTCGATTCTGACTTTGACTCCTGGAGAATTGGCTGGTTTTGTTTTGATGTGTCTGGCTGTATGCGGATTTTGTTTGTTTAACTGGAATCGCTTGAGCACCTTGGTTTTTGATGAGGAATTTTTCTGGGTTCAGAATAAAAAACAGGGATGGCTAAAAGCCGTCTTTAATATAATGGTAGCTGTATTTGTGGCAGGATCACTCAAAGTGATTGGAGGGCTTTTGGTTTCTGGGTTACTTGTGATTGCGGTATTGGCGAGTCAATTTGTGAGTCGTGGATTTCTGCAATCGACTTTATCTGCTATTGTGATCAATGCAGTGTGTGTAGTAGCTGGAATTGGCATCTCATACTTTGTGGATGTGTCTGCGAGTGCGGCCATTATTTTGAGTTTGATTGCTTGCTATGGGGTGCTGGGATTGGTGCGCTCAAATAGATAATCCTACTGTGAGTTTACTGGTGAGTTTTCTAAAGCCTTTTTAATTACATTTGCAAATTTCAATCTTTCTGATTCACACTGTTCTCTGCGCTCTTTGGAGCGCTCGTAGAGGTTGTCATCCTGCCATCGTGGAAGGATGTGAGTATGCAAATGCCAAACGTCTTGCCCCCCATGTTCTCCATTGTGCTGCCTGGTAGAAACACCCTCACATTCATAAGCTTCTAACACTACTTGTGCTAATCGGTGCACAAGCTCATAAACTCTGAGATAAATGTTGCACGGTATTTCTGTTATATCTTGATAGTGTGAATTTGGAATTATAATTAAGTTACCAGCATTATTTGGCCAGGTTGCGGATGATACAAATGCTGTTACATTTTCATCTTGAAATACAATATCTTGCTGTTTTGTTTGCACACTGTCTTTGTCCACTCCCGCTACTACTGTACAGAATGGACATTCATAATTTTGGGGAGGCTGTGTGATTGGTGATTTTAACATAGGGATAATTATTATATACTAGGCCCAGTAAAGACCCTTTCCGTGTATTTTGTCAAGTTTCATTGGAATATATAAACTAACACTCCAGGGATCTACTTGTAAATGAGTTTGATTGCTTGCTATGGGGTGCTGGGAGATCCTAGATGCAGCCACCGCATTGGTGTTGCCAGAGTTTGTAGTAGATGCCCTTTTTGGCAAGGAGCTGTGAGTGGGTGCCTATTTCTTTGATTTGGCCTTTGTCCATGACTATGATTCTATCCATGAAATTGAGTGTCGAGAGTCTGTGGGCGATGACTAGCATGGTGTGGTTGTGGGCTAGCTTGTGGAGTGAGTCTTGGATGAATTTTTCGGATTTGGAATCTAGTGCCGATGTGGCCTCATCGAGCAAGACTATTGGTGAGTTTTTGAGAAGGGCGCGGGCTATGCCAACACGTTGTTTTTGGCCTCCTGAGAGTTTGATTCCACGTTCCCCTACTTTGGTTTGGAGACCATCTGGCAGATCTTTAATAAACTGATCACAGTGAGAATCCTTGAGTGCTTTTTGGATTTGAGCTTTGGTGTATTTCTTGCCCAGTGTAATGTTTTGTTCAAGCGTTCTATTGAATACGAGTGTATCTTGAGAAACTACAGCAATATTTGCGCGGACTGAGTCTTTGGTATGCTCTGCGAGATCTTTCTCGTTAATAAAAATTGTGCCATCTGGGGCTGGGTATTGCTTGAGAATTAACTTGAAAAGCGTGGATTTACCAGCTCCGGAGGCGCCAACGATACCAATTTTTTCTCCCGGTTGAATATGGAGATTGATTTTTTTTATTTGTTTGTTTGGGCCGTTATTATAATTGAAGCTGAGGTTTTTGAATTCGA
>CAYYFV010000090.1:0-3939 GCA_964471455.1 uncultured Candidatus Peribacteria bacterium
TGACTCTAAAAGAGTATTTATCACTCTGGAAGCCAAATCTACAGTATATGTTGGGCATCCAATCTGATCATTGACAACAGGAACTGGCTCTGCACCCTCGAGTTTGGGTAGAATCGCATCTACAAAGTCTCGACGCCCAGGACCAAATAGCCATTGTGTCCGAATCACGAGAGCCTGTGGGTTGGCGGCCAGAATAGCCTGCTCGGCCATTAGTTTGGTTTTGCCGTAGTAATTCAGAGGATTGGGCTTGTCAGATTCTAGATAGGGAGTTGATTTATTGCCATCAAAGACATAGTCACTGGAAAAACTAATAAATCTCGCACCATGCTCCAGAGCAAGCTCTGCAAGCATTTTAGGAGCTTGAACATTGAGTGCCTCTGCCATTTCTTGCTGCTGGGTATCGATCTCACATTGATCTACTAAATTATATCCAGCACAATTAATAATATAGTCAGGTTTGTGTTCTGTAATGTAGTCTTTGACTTGCACAGCACTCATCAAATCAACTTGATCACGCGCAGGCGACAAGAGTTCATATTTTTCAGATTGCATAAGCTGTTTAGCAAACTGAGAACCCAGCAGCCCATTGGCACCAAAAACTAAGACTTTATGCATGATAATAAGAGTTTATTTTTGTAATTAATTCCCCAACCGAGAGTAATTCCGCTTCTTTTTCAGTTCTTAATTTGAATTCATATTTAGAGTCTTCTTGGAGTCTTCCAGAGGCCACAACACGTACAGGTATCCCAATTAAATCTGCATCTGCAAACATCGAACCTGGTCTATCATCGCGATCATCAAACAACACCTCCAAGCCCTCAGACTGTAGTCTTTCATAAAGCTCTTGAGCATATTCTGGAGCCTTAATTCCAATCAAATGCACATGGTACGGAGTTACAGATTTTGGCCAAACGAGACCTCTATCATCGGCGTGAATCTCTGCAATAGTTTGCAAAGTTCTACCAATTCCGATTCCAAAACATCCCATATATAAGTTTTGTTCTTTGTTATCAGCATCAACAAAGTTAGCTCCAGCCATTTTGGAAGTGTAATGATATCCATTTTGGAAAATGTTACCGACTTCGATTCCCAGATTCTCCACGAGTCTACCTCCGTTGGCATGAATATAACCAGCTTGCGCCAAGGCAATATCTCCCTCCAAATCACATGTATAATCGCGGTCGATGTTCACATTTAATAAGTCACGTTTTTTTGCATTTGCTCCAGTGTAGGCGTTTTTGATTGTTCTCAGAGAGCCATCTCCAACAACAATAACGCCTTTATCGGTTTTGAGATTTTCTTTAATGCCAACAGGGGATATAAAGCCTGGGTAAGAACCAAGCACATCAATCACATCAGAGGCTTCCATAGGCTCTAGGTCATCTTCTATAACTCCAAGAAGATTTTCGAGTTTACGAACATTTACATCTAGATCAGCTCGAATCACAGCCAAGACAAAGCCTTTTGATTTTGAAGTAAAAGCTACATTCTTAATTTGTCTTTCCAGAGGCATTCCATGTAGCTCAGCGCCAGCCTGAACAGTTTTTGATCTATCTGCATCGACCTCAGTCATTTCTTGCTCGGAATCCTGAGAGTTGATGTCTTGTTTCACAAACACAGCAATATCTTCATGTGCTACATAGTCAGATCCTTCAGCTTGTAAATAGCGTGATTCACCAATCTCTGAATCGATAATAAATTCGTGACAGTAATCTCCACCAATAAAACCATTATCAGAAGCCACAACCTTGGCTTCTAAACCAAGCTCGTTATAAATATCTAAATATGTTTGAGTCATATCTGCATAAATTTCTGCGAATTGTTCTTCATTCTGAGTGAAGGCGTAAGCATCTTTCATCAAAAATTCTCGCACACGCAAAAGGCCCGCACGAGCACGTTTTTCATCACGGAATTTATATCCAAACTGATAAATATTAAACGGTAAGTCTTTGTAAGAAAGGTTGTATCTACGAACAACATCTACAAACATTTCTTCGGCTGTACCACCCAGTGCAAATTGTGCACCTCTGCGGTCTTCGACCAATGTTAATTCGAAACCAGAAGCCGAATCACGGTTGGTTTCTTGCCATAATTCTAATGGATGACACACAGGTGTTAGCATTTCTTGGGCTTGTGATTTATTCATATGTTTTCGCACCACATCGACAAGCTTATTTTGCACGAGCTGTCCAAGTGGCAACATGTAGTATCGACCAGCAGTCGACTCTGCGATAAACCCAGCTTGAACAAGCAGTTTATGAGATTTAAATTTAATTTCAGATGATATTGTTTTGGATGTTTTACCAAAAAATTTTGAATATTTCATTTTTTATTACATTACTTTTTTAACCCAGTCTTGATTGTTTTTATACCAATCAAATGTCATTTGAATACCTTTTTCAAAAGGCACTTTGGGCTCCCATCCAAGTTCTTTTTTGATTAGTGAGGCGTCGATTGCATATCTACGATCATGGGCTTTGCGATCTTCGACATGTGTAATCAGATCCGATGGTTTATTTAAGAACTCAAGGATAAAATTTGTAATTTCCAAGTTCGATTTCTCATTATTACCACCAATATTAAATATAGCGCCAGGCGTGGCCTTTTGAAGAATCAAGTCCAAAGCTTCACAGTGATCAGTCACATATAGCCAGTCACGAATGTAAATACCATCACCATAGATAGGAAGTGGTTTATCATTTCCGGCAAGTGTGAAAAACAAAGGTATTAACTTTTCAGGGTACTGATATGGTCCATAGTTATTCGAACATCTAGAAATTGTTGCATTCATACCATAGGTTTCGAAGTAGGAACGCACCAACAAGTCTGCCGAGGTTTTCGCTGCTGCATATGGACAGTTGGGTGCTAGGGGAGTCTGTTCGGACATGAGGTTAGTCGATCCCAGCCCTAGATCACCATATACCTCATCGGTTGACACTTGATGATATCTTTTGACTCCAGTAGCCAAAGACGCCGCAAGTAAATTATGGGTACCGATAATGTTGGTATCAATGAATGGGAATGGGTCTTCGATTGAACGATCTACATGAGTTTCTGCAGCAAAATTGATAACACAGTCAAATTCATGTTTCTTGAAGTACTCAAACACGAAATACTTATCTGCAATATCACCTTTGGTAAAATGCACTGCCTGTGAATCTACCAAGTCTTGAATAGAAGGTAGGTGTCCGGCGTAAGTTAGTTTGTCCAGCACAAACACACGTGATTCTGGATGGTTTGTTACATAATGACGAACAAAGTTGGATCCAATAAAACCAGCACCTCCGGTAATCAGAATTTTAGGAAACATAATTTAAAAATTCGTTAAAGTCTTCGATATAGTCAGATCTATCGGGCTTGTAATTAGTTGAGCTTAAACACAAAAGCACAGAATCTTCTGAAAAGTCTATAAATTCATGCCAAATTTTGTTGGCGACATAATAACCCTTGGTGTGAGGCTGCATTTGGATAATTGATTCATTTTTTCCATCATGAATTCGCATTTTCATGGAGCCATTAACTAGAATGAAAAATTCTTCTTCAGATCTGTGGCAGTGAGCACCACGGTCAGCTAGGTTGTGGTGAGCCCAGTACACACGTTTGACCTCAAATGGCACTAAATCTTTGAGTTCGACTGCAGCCAAGCTGCCTTTATGATTTGTATGGTTTGGAATCCCTACTTCCTTGAACATGGGGGCAGGTTAATCAAATTATAATGTTCGTTCACGAATTTCTATTTCGTAAGCGCGCAACTGCATACCTTCTTCTAGAGTGATATTGCCTTTGAACTTAATACCACACTCGTTTGGGGCTTTGATTTCATCCACGGGGTCGGAGCCCTTCTGCAATCCAATTAACTGTCCCTCACCGATGACCTCTTCGTCTTGAAGCACCTCGATTTTTGCTGATTTTTTCAGTAGGCCATTTGTAATTTTGAGA
>CAYYFV010000091.1:0-3909 GCA_964471455.1 uncultured Candidatus Peribacteria bacterium
CTTCTTTGAGTGTGACTGATTTGAAGCCGTAGCGGTTGAGGATTTTTTCGACGGTGCCTTTGACTTGGAAAAAGTTTTCTTGTGGGGATTGTTCGATAATGGCGAGTTTGAGTTCTTCTGCTGGGAAGAACTGTCCAATTTCTGTGTATGTGCGTCCGATTTCGAAAAATTTGATATCTGATTTTTCCTGTTTGTTTGTGAGGAGAGTTTGTATTAGGTTTGGTAGGAGTGTAGTTCGCATGGCGAAGGCCTCTTTGGAGAGGGCGTTTTTGAGTTTGATATGAGTGTTGAGGTTGAGCCCGAAGCTATCGATGATATGTTCTCCATAGAAGCAGTAGTTGAGAGCTTCGAAGTAGCCAGAGTTGGCTAAGAAGTTTTTGATATTGTGTTCGAATTTTCGAGTTTTATTTTCGAATTGGATACCTTGTTTGAGCTCTGGGATTTGTGATTGAATGTTGTAATATCCATAAATTCTACCGATTTCTTCGATGATATCTTGGTAGATATTAATATCTCCTGTTGATCTAAAACTTGGGGCTGTGACTATCAAATTTTGATCTTCTTGTTTTGATTCGAATTCGAGTCTTTGAAGAATTTCTATGGCTTGTTCGCTACTCAGGTTAGAGCTGAGATAAGAATTTAATTTTTGTAGTGATAAAGTTATTTCTGGTCTTGGATATGGGTGAGGATAAGCATCTTGGATTGGGCCGGATATTTTTAGGTCTGGGCAGGATAGCATGAGGGTTTCGATGCATAGATAAATTGCGTTGCTTGTATTTTCTGGGTCGACTGCTTTTTCGTGTCTTTGGTAGCTTTCGGTTCGGAGATTATGATTTTTAAATGATTTACGTATGAGTTCTTGATTGAAGGCGGCTGCTTCGAGTAGGACTTTTTTTGTTTGATCATGTACTGCTGAGTTTTGCATACCCATGATGCCAAGGAGGCACAGAGGAGTGTTTTGTTTGCAAATTATCAAATCATTATCTTGGAGGTCGATTTTTTTTCCGTCGAGGGTTTCTATTTGTTTGTGATCTTGTTTGTTTGCATATTTAATTGTCAGCTCTGCTTGGCCTTCTGTTTGTATACTTTCAAAATCATAGGCGTGCATTGGCATTCCAAGGTCTAGAAGTACTATATTTGTGGCATCGACAATGTTGTTGATTGGTTTGATGCCGCATTTTTCAAGTTTTTCTTGAATGATTTGCGGAGATGGTTTGACTTCCAAATTTTCAATGATGATTGATTGAAAACGATGAATTATTTCTGGGTTTTCGAGATGTAAGTTTGCTTGTTGGCCAGTTTTTGGGATTTTTATTTTTTTGGAAGGTTGAAATACCTCAAATTTAGAGCTTGTAATGGCTGCTAATTCTCTGGCAATGCCCATGTGCCCCCACATATCTGGTCTATTGGTAATGGATTTATTATCGATTTCTAGGATGATATCTTTTTTATCAAATAGTTCAGAGATTGGTGTGCCTGGGGTAGATTTGGTGTAATTGAGGTCCAAAATTTCGTGGCTCTGCGATGTGCCCATGCCAATTTCGTCGGCTGCGCAGATCATGCCGAAGCTAGATTCGCCTCTGATTTTTGTTTTTTGGAGTGTAATAAGATCACCTTCGCCGTGCCAGCGTACGCGTGCTTTTGGTAAGGCAACTGCGACTAGCATGTCTTTTTCTAAGTTGCTGCCCCCGCAGACAATTTGAACGATTTCTGAGCCGATGTCGACTTGGCAAACTGTGAGTGAGTCGGCGTTTTCGTGCTTGTGCATGCTGAAAATTTGTCCGACGATAATATTCTGATATAAGTCTTGTTCTGATTCGATTGAGTCGATTTCACATGAGTGTGATGTGAGTAATTCTCTGAGTTCCTTTGGGGAAAGGTCGATGTTGGTTTTGATATATTTTTTAATCCAATTTAAACTTGCGTACATTTTATAACTGTTTAAGTATTCTGAGGTTGTTTGCTCTGATATCACATACTGATTCAAAGCCGTATTTGAGCATGATTATTCTGTCGAGCCCGACTCCAAATGCGAAGCCTTGATATTTTTCTGAATCTATATTTGAGGCTTTGAGTACATTTGGGTGAACCATGCCGCAACCCAAAAGTTCGATAAAACCCGTTTGTTTACAGATCTTACATTCTTTGTCGTCGCAGAATGGACAAGACATATCAAGCTCTAGACTAGGTTCTGTAAATGGGAAGTATCCCGGTCTGAATCTGGTGGAGACTGGTTTTTCGAAGAGTCTTGATAAGAATTCTTGTAGAATTCCTTGTAGGTGGCCAATGCCAATATTTTCATCGATCAAGAGACCTTCTATTTGATAGAAAGTGTGTTCGTGAGTGGGGTCTTGGTCTTCGTTACGGTATACGCGTCCTGGATTGATAATTTTTATAGGTGCGCCGTGCTTGAGCATACTGCGCACTTGGACAGGTGATGTGTGAGTTCGTAGGACTAAGTGGCCCATTTCTTTGTCAGTTGGTTTATCTATGAAGAAGGTGTCTTGGATGTCGCGGGCGGGATGATGTTTTTTGAAGTTTAAGGAGTCGAAATTATAAAGTTCAGATTCGATATGTGGTCCATCTGCTATCGCAAAACCAAGATCTTGAAAGATCTCTTCGGCTTTTTGTTGGTATTTGCTTAAGATATTTGTATCTCCGGATTTGAGTTGGATTGATGGAAGGGTGACATCTATTTTTTCTGATTCGAGTCGAGATTGAAGCTCTAGATTTTCGAGGTGTTGTTTGCGTTTATGAAGACTTGTATTGATTTCAACTTTGGCAAGGTTGGCGTTTTGGCCAACAGATTTTTTAGTTTCGTTATCGAGGTTTTTGATATTTTTGAGGATGTCTGCAAGAGCTCCAGTCTTGCCGAGATATTTTTTTTCTATTTCTAAAAGTTTTTCTAAATCCTGACATTCAGAGATGTCTTGGAGTGCTTGGTTCTTTATTTCTTGAATATCGTTTAACATTTGGAAGCTTAAATTATATTGATTTTATTTTAAAAGCCGCTTTTTTTCAAGGTTAAACACAAAAAAACCCACTTAATTGAAGTGGGTTTTTGTAAGAGCTAAGATAAAAATTATCTAACAGCATCTTTTAGAGATTTACCTGCTTTGAAAGCTGGAAGTTTCATAGCTGGAATAGAAATTTTTTCCTTTGGGTTTCTTGGGTTAACCCCGTTTCTTGCAGCTCTTTCAGAAACACGGAAAGTACCGAAACCAGTGATTGTTACTGATTCTCCTTTAGCCAAAGAAGCAGTAATTGTATCTAAAACAGCGTCTAAAACTGCTTGAGAATCTTTTTTTGTAACTCCTGAAGCAGCAGCTGCAGCAGCGATAAGATCTTGTTTAGTCATGTTTATAACATGTTAGAGAGTAAATTCTTTACTAATTTACTTATAGAGTTTGACTGACGCAAGTGATTTTTTGCTTGTAATTATTTTGGTTATGCACTATGTGTAGGCGTTTTTAGACTTGCTAGGGGCTCATGTCTGTGTGTTGGTTAGGTAGGGAGTTATGTTTTAAAATAGCTTTTGTTAGCGGTTTTTTGGGATTTTTTTAGAATTATGAGATTTTTTTTCTAAATTGTTATAAAATATGTCTAGTTATAAAAAAATATGTATTTGGATATGCCAAAAAGACCTTTACTTAACTCGATTTTGTTTCTTTGTCTCACTTTAACAGGGATGTCTTTTTTTGTTGAGACGCTATTTGCGGTAGATAGTAACTGTCTGCCTATTAGAGGCAAATCTACTTTGAGTGGGGGGAATGAACTGTTGGATTTTACACGGTTAAATTTTGAATCTATAGTCAAAGCTCAGTACCGGTCTTGTGTAAGGCCTGTAAGTGTGGGGAAATATATTTTGGATGGATGGGTTTGGAACAATCAATTGGGTTGGGTTTCGAC
>CAYYFV010000092.1:0-3903 GCA_964471455.1 uncultured Candidatus Peribacteria bacterium
CGTATCGATGTTTTCCGTTCATCTGGGCCAGGTGGTCAATCGGTCAACACCACAGACTCAGCTGTCCGTATCACACATACTCCCACAGGTATCACAGTTAGCTGCCAAGACGAAAAATCCCAGCTCAAAAACAAAACCAAAGCCATGTCCATTATGAAAGCTCGCCTTTATGATATGGAACTCGAAAAACAACAAAAAGAACTCGGTTCAGCCAGACAAGCCAGTATTGGATCTGGAGATCGTTCCGAAAAAATTAGAACTTATAATTTCCCGCAAGATCGTGTCACCGATCACCGAATCAAGCAAAGTTGGAACAATCTACCAGGCATCATGGGCGGCGACATAGCCAAGCTTATTGAAGCCCTAACTATAGAAGATCAAGCCAAAAAACTCGCCCAAGCCGAAATCTAATACTGATTAGAGAGGATAAAAATATCCATATCATCCACGTCTCTAAACTTTGAAAACACTGGAATCTTGTCTTTGATACCGCAGGCTTCCAGTTTTTCTCGTATGGCTGCCAAATCCAAACTCGATCGGATACAAACTGCCTTATGTTCTTTTTTCAACAAAAAAGATAGCACACCCTTGCCACCAGTTTTTGGCATACAAAAATCTGAAATCACTATCGAACGCTCAAGCAAATAAGGCTCTCGTTCAAAAAAGTTGATCATCTCTTCACCATCCATAAACTTCTTTATTTCGATACCAGGATGCAATAGTTTTTTTAGATAATCAGAGTGTCGAACCAAAATCTCTGGATCATCGTCGACTAAAATGTATAATTTGTGTAGTCCGTTCATTTTTTATATTATGCAAGATCACTTTTATTTTGAATCCAAACCCGAATCAAAGCAAGATTTATTCTTTGACTCACACTGCCATCTGCAGTATGCCCCAATTTCCGAAAACCTCGAGCAGGCCATCCAAGATGCCAAAGCCATAGGTCTTAAAAAACTTATCTGCATAGGCACCGATTACAAAACATCGGTCCAAGCCATCGAAATAGCCAAGCAATATCCGGACTATGTATTTGTAGCGGTAGGGGACCATCCATGCCAGCATAATCAGGAGCAGCAACCGATGCCAAAAGACAAATTCCGCAAGCTGATTACAGACAACCTGCCACACATCGCCGCAATAGGGGAGACTGGACTCGACCTACATCACAATGATACATTCCTCCCACAACAGCTCCAAAGTCTCCATGATCACATCGACCTGGCCCAAGAGTTCAATTTACCAATTGTTTTACATGTGCGCCCATACGAGACATGTTTCGATCATATCTGGAGTATCTTAGCAGAACATGATGTCCAAAAGGCAATTTTTCATTGCTACTCAGGTAACATGCAACAAGCCCAAAAAATCTGGTCCAAAGGCTACAAAACATCCTTTAGCTTGATTGTTACTTATCCCAAAAACACCGAACTCAGAGAGGTCTACCAAGCCTGCCCAATCAAAAACCTCCTTATCGAAACTGATTCGCCATTCCTACCACCACAATCCAAGAGAGGACACAAGTGCTACCCGCACTATCTTCAAGAATTAAATTTCTAAATAACTTTAGACTTGGACATGCTAGCCAGTTGACTTAATAAATCAAGCACTTTGGACTCGTTATCTTTGGAATAAACTCCGTTGAGTTCCTTTTGTTCTAACTCACTGGTACAAACTTTCTGAAGAACATACTCTATAACTCTATGATCAACTCTTTCATCCCTGAGAAGTTGTTCAAATACTTCTGGATCTAGTAATCCTTGAATTGTAAACTGTAGGCACCACTTATAAAGTGGTTTAATTATATGATCACAAGTTTGAATATCACTAAAGAGCAGTAAATTTAGACAAATTCTAAGTGTTCTATAGTGATAAGGAATTTTTTGTTTTAAAATAGTCAAAATCTGCCGCCATTCATATTGGTAATGATCATCACGTGGTGGACCGGCAACCATTTGAACTTCCAAAGTCGAATCCACAGTCGTACCTTGATTGGCAGCACGGCATATCTTTTCTAGAGCACCCTTTATACCTCCTAAGTCTTTAGAGGATTCAATATATCTATTTAGTCTCTCTCGATACTGCATTGTCAGTGTCTCAGTAAATTGACTTTGAAATTCTAGAGGTAACTTTTGAATCATCGCCATATTTTCATTCAATTGCTTTTCCTCAGCCTCTAAAAAACTAAGCAGGCTGGTATCTATCTCCTCTACATCCTTGCGAGTCTCAGTTAAAACAGAGTTGATCTCTGAGCTCATTCTGTCCAAGATCTCACCAGTTTCCCTTAGCACAACCTTAAACATGTACCATCCTTTTGAGCTAAATTGATTGTGCTCATTTTTTGACATTTCACTTTCTGGAGATTCTGGATGGGTATCTTTGGGGCTCTCCATCAATGTATTACCTTGTCTAGACATTAAAAGAGCCAATAAACAGGCAAATACTTTCGATCTCAAAGTAGAATTATTTAAAAGAAAATCCGGAACCTCAATTCGTATTCTCGCCAAATCTAGGACTTCTTTTAATGAGACTCTTTTTGCTAATACTTTTCGAATTAATGATATGATATCCTTTATCTGAGGAATATACATCTTGATTTCTATTAAGTTATCGTAACCTTCAATCTCTAAGTAGCACCCAAGAGTACATATATCATCTGAATTATTTATAACTTCAAATGAAAAATTTTGTCCGTTATATCGCCATGGTGTCGTGTAATCCGAAATCAACTGATCTCGTAGTTGTGAAAGGTTGTGATAATTATATTTGCCACGAAAAGAATTATCCAAATACATCAGATCAAGTATGAACTTAGTAAGAATGGTTGTGTCCCACTCTTCATTATTTGCAGGCGCCATCGGATCATGAATATACACCAATTTTTGATATGTTCTTTCTTGGTCTATTTTCAAGACCCCTGTTTGTAATTGTTTGAGTATATCAACAGTTTCGGCAGTCTCCCTTTCACGAAATAAACTTGGAGCCACGCTGGGTTTATTAACATAACTACCTTGATATCTCGTAGCAATAACAGATCTGAACATATTTAAGGAATAACAAAATTTATCAAAGTTGCTACTCTTTAAATCTTCAATCATCTCTTCAAGCGCATTCTGAGCGGCTTCCCAATCACTATCAGGAGTAGCAATTTTAGACAATAAATCTTCAAGTCTTTGCCTTAGAAAATTAGAAAACTGGAAATGAATATCGTTAAACCGAGTTGTTAAAGTAAACTGTAAATTTTTCCAAAGCTTCTTTATTAGATATTCATGCTCGGATTCAAGCATATCAAAAACAAGTAGTTCTGGACTAATCTTCTCAGTGAAAATTTCTACTTGAGAGATCTTATCTAATATATTATCACAATATTCAGCATTTGCGGGGATAAGAATATCTCTCAGATATGGGAATTTAGCATGTATCTTTGCCAGGGCAAAGCTGTTATCGAACTTTTTAACATTATCAGGCGCCGAATCATCAAAACTATAAAGGTAAATTAAAAAACTCAATGCGGTCTTATAATGCGACTTTAACTTCTCTAAGCCATTTGGGCCTTTCAGTCTCCATGTATGCATAATGTCTACGTCGTCCCCCCATTGCAAATTATCTTTAAAGGCCTCATGCACAAACGAGTTTAAACTACGTGAAAGTAATAGATAAATTTTACCGGTATCTTGTGGTATAAATTGGAATAATGAAAAACATACATTTGGCAGTTCCTTTTTAACATAAAAAAGGTCATGTTTATGCGCTTGATACCAGTAATATAATGATTGTATGGATTTCAGTACAATAAATTCTTTACACTCTGGAGGGCAAATTGAAACTAAAAGATCATTCAAAAGTTTCATATCGTCATATGAAGATGAAAAATCTATAGTTTGTCGCCCCAACTCAAAAATC
>CAYYFV010000093.1:0-3891 GCA_964471455.1 uncultured Candidatus Peribacteria bacterium
ATCATTTCTGGTCGAGCTTTTTGCTATGTAATCATTTCTGGTCGAGCTTTTTGCTATGTAATCATTTCTGGTCGAGCTTTTTGCTCTCAAGCATATCAACTATCTTGGGAATAAAAAGAGCCGGAATACTCAAAGGTAGCAAATACATCCAGTGCTGAGCATTTAAGCTTACAGTTTTAAATATAGACTGAATACCAGGTACATATATCACAGTCATCAGTAGAGCTAGAGATATTACTACAGATATGTTTATTAGTCTATCGTTCAGAACTTTCTTAAATTCAAATCGAGAACCCTTACAGACAAATACAAATACCAATTCAAACAGGACAATCTGTGCGAACAACATGGTCCGGGCCAGAGAGGGCGTCTGCAGATCCGATAGGCCGGTGGCATCTAGTCCGGATCCAATTTCAAATGCCAAGACGTTACAAATAGTCTGAATCACAAAAGTTACAGTGATAAACAGGGCAAATTTTGATAAGATGGACTGCTTTTGTTTGCGGGGTGCTAGGTCCATAATATTTTGATCTGCTTTCGTCTGACCCAATGCCAGAGCCGGTAGGGCATCTGTTGCCACATTGATAAAGAGTACTTGCAGGGGCAAAATTGGCAAAGCTCTACCCATCAAAGTCAGCACTGTCACGGATGCAATTGTACAAAAGTTCACACCCAGCATATAGCGTACGAAACTCAAAATATTTTGATAAATACGTCGCCCCTCAGAGATAGCATTGACGATAGTAGAGAAGTTATCATCTTTGAGAACAATATCGGCAACCTCCCGAGTTGCCTCTGTGCCTTTGATCCCCATAGCCACTCCGACATTAGCTTGCTTGAGAGCTGGGGCATCATTGACCCCATCTCCACTCACAGCCACTACCTCACCGGAATCTTGCAGGAGTTTTACCAATCTAAATTTATGTTTTGGACTAGTACGGGCAAAAATATTTGTATTCTTAAGTGCTAATAATAACTGCTGGTCATTTAGTTTATCAATCTGTTCTCCAGTTAACATATCTTTGGACTCAAGGCCAATTGCATGTCCAATAGCCTGTGCAGTAATAGCGTTATCTCCGGTAATAATTTTGACATCTATCTGAGCTTGCTTAACAAGTTTGAGAGAGTGTTTCACAGATTCACGCGGTGGATCTATCATGGCCACTAGACCTACAAAGATCATTTCAGATTCATGCATGCTCTTGCCGATTCGATAGGCACACCCCAGCACACGCAGAGCGTTTGCAGAATATTGGTGAGCTTGCATCAAAATATCGTGTCGGATATTGGCATTGAGCGATACCAACTCTCCATTAACAAGAATTTGACTACATTTATCTAGAAGCACTTCGGGGGCACCCTTGGCCATTAATTCAAATTCACCATCAATCTGGTGCAGGCTAGACATCATCTTACGTTCGGAAGTAAATACATTCTCATCTAGAATATCCATAGTAGTTGTCAACCCAGATTTGTGAGCTAGGACCTTCATAGCCAATTCTGTAGGATCGCCAATCAGCCCACCATCTGCACTGATAGAAGAGTTGTTGCAATTGGCACATATTGTTATAAGTTTTTCAAAGCCCGGGGATTTAATGGCAATTTTTGGACTTAAGCTATAACCACTACCGGCAATTTCAAAACTGCTGTTGTCTATAAAGACATGTTTGACAGTCATTTCATTTTTGGTCAGGGTACCGGTTTTGTCAGTACAAATTACAGTTGTAGCACCGAGAGTTTCTACCGCGTTCATTTTACGAACAATAGCGTTCTTACGTGCCAATGCCTGCACCCCCAACGCCAAGGTCAAAGTTATAACAATTGGTAGCCCCTCGGGTATTGCAGACACTCCCAGGGAGACCACAGTCATAAAAATATCGACAAGTCCAAGGCCTCTCCACACAAATAGGCCAGCCACAAGTATGGATATTAGCAAGATTAGATATACGAGGTTGTTGCCAAGTTTATCTAGCTCCCGACTCAGAGGACTCGCGGTTTCTTGGGTGTCAGAAATTAAGTTAATAATTTTACCAAATTCAGTCTGCGTGCCCGTGGCATAAACCACCCCAGCACAGCGGCCCTGTGTGATCAGGGTCCCCTTGTAGCACAAAGGGGGCTGAGAGTTCGCACCAGCGTTTTTATTGACCGGGAGGCTCTCTCCTGTCAGAATTGCCTCGTCCACATACAAGCTAAAGGATTCCATAATATACATGTCGGCCGGGACCTTATCACCAGCATCAAGTAAAACAACATCTCCAGGAACCACTTGCTCAGTTGGAATAATTTGAGCTCTCGAATCACGTATAACCTTGCAATTTGCCAGTAGGAGTTTTTTTAGGGCTTTGACAGCGTTATCAGCCTTAAACTCCTGGACAAAACCAATCCCTGCATTGATTAAAGTAATTGCCAAGATAGCATAAGCATCAATCGGGTGTCCGGCCACAAAGGAAATCAAGGCAGCTAAAAGCAAAATCCAAACTAGTAGGGAGTTGAACTGATCGGCCAAAATTTTCAAAACGGTGTATTTTGGTTTAGTCCTTATTGAATTCAATCCATATTTGGCCAATCGAAGTTGGGCTTCTTTGGTACGCAGACCTGTTTTGAGATTAGTTTGAAAAGTATAATTCATAGTTGCAGGTTATTTTCTTCAATTCTAACACAAAGCCTGCTCTGATATAAAAATCAAAAAAAATTTGACTTTTAAAATGACTACTTATAAAATTGACTTACAAAATTATTGGGGTGTAGCCAAGTGGTAAGGCAGCTGGTTTTGGTCCAGCCATGCGTGGGTTCGAGTCCTACCACCCCAGCCAAAAAAAAACTACAATTTATTTGTAGCTTTTTTTATATCGAACACCAAGCAAAGCTATTGCAATTTTAATAGGATTTCATACCTGCCCAGGCCGATGTCAGGGTCAGAAGGCTAGTACCAGTAAATTTCACAAGCCCGCTAGGTGCAAAGTTCTCTAACTGAAATTCGGGCTCAAGTGTTTGCAAAACCCTCTCAATTACAAAGTGTTGTAGGCTAACCATTTCAGAAATACCCCAGCGTAAGTATGCCTTACACTTGTCCGGTCTCAGCATACCAGTGTCAGACAATACCATTTGAGCTTTGTTATCCAGACGAAAGTTATACACGTGTAATGGGTAATTAGAGTGTCGAAAATATTTCAAGAACCCTGTCACAGCTTCGGCACCAAGAAAATCAATAGCCATACGCTTGTCATGAAATAAATTAACGGATGTCTGAAGTAGCCGAGCCAACTGCGCACGAATATATTGTACATTTAAGTGGTTAGTGTTGAGTGTCGGATCGGCACACTTTTTTTGACGTAAAACATAAGAGGGGGTGTAATTTTGTCCCTCAATTTCAATGACGGGGGATTCAAATACCTGAGTCTCAAGGATGGGCACACCGTTGTCTAGTAAAATATCAATCTCACGTTTGAGGGCCTGAGCCCCTTTGGAGTGCCACCAGGCAAAAGGTACTTTGTATACGTGTTCGGGATCGTCTGGAGACATACACACTCGATGCTCCGATCCCTGAGCAAACGGCCGATCTAATTTTATAATTTCTTTTGTCATTTCCTGACTTTTTTTATACAATAGAAGATGATATAATAATGCAATAAACTTTAAAGTAAAGTTATGAATATAATACAGGTAGGATCCTGGGTCGCAAATGAATATGTGCAATTTTTTTCTCAAGCAGTCGTTTTACTGGCTTTTTTCAAAATCGCACTGAGGTTTATCGTAAGCAAGCTCAAGCATATCTCTAGCAAAACCTCTACCAAATTCGATGACATTTTGATATCAATCATAGCGTCTTTACCAAACTACAAGCTGGTTCTTGTTTCATTACTGATTCCTGCAGTCAATCTACAGCTATCG
>CAYYFV010000094.1:0-3846 GCA_964471455.1 uncultured Candidatus Peribacteria bacterium
GTCACCGTCTGGAGACACTACAACAATGCGACCTGCTTTTATTTCTTCTTTGATGGTTTTGTCCGATAAAATCATGCTTGTGAGGTTAATTTTGAATATGCAATAAGATAATTTTGTTGAATTTGTTTGTTGCGAGCTTTTTCAAAAAACTTAGTAGCGTAGCTATGATTTGGGAATACTTTCAAAAGTTCTTTGCAGGCTTGCATGCACTCCGGATATTTTTTTTGATTTAGCAAGATTTTAATTTGGATTTGGGCCTCTCTCTGATAAACCTTTTTTTGTTTTTTATCATAGGATTTTAGGTCTTTTTTGGCCTGGTAAAGCTCTTGTTGGATTTTGGGATACGTTATGTCTAGTAGGTAAAGTTTTTTGAGAAACTCAAATTTGCTTGGAGCATTGAGTTTCTTGAGAGCTTTTTTATTGGCTTTGAGTTTGAAATCAATGACCTTTCGCTTGGTGTCAATTACTACTTTTTGGTAGGCAGGATTTTCTGGATGCTTGAGTGCGTGCTCTTGGGCAAGTTTGATGGCTTGACCCCCTTGTTTGGAGTTGACAAGCTCGGTGAGTTTCTTGGTCAGTTCGGAAAGTGTGTCGGCGGATTTATTGTGGCTGACTTTTTCGTATTCACGGTAGACTTGCAAGACAAACTTATCGAGCTTGGAGTATCCGGGGGCATAGGTTTGTAACTTTTTAAGCTTTTGAAGTAACTCTTTGAATTTTTTTTGCTTAAATAAATCCTGATACTCTTGGATTTTTTGATCTACGAGTTGAAGGTTTTTTTTGTAGGCAAGTGATTGAAGTTCCCGCTTGAGCTTGAGAGCCTCTTGATTTTGAGATTCGCGTAAGAGAATTTGATCAAGCATCTTATTGGCCTGGCCATATTTCTCTTCTTTGATGAGAATTTTTATGTCTTGGATGTTAGACATTTTGGAGGTGGATTAGTTTGTTTTGTAATTTTTCTAACTTATCTTGATTTTGTTCCAGCATCTCACGTGTTTCTTTCACTAGATGTTCTGGAGCGGAATTAACATATTTGGGATTATTGAGTCTGCTTTGCAAACTTCCGACTTGCTTGTGGGTAGAATCTATGTCTTTTTGACATTTTTTGATCTCTGCTTCTACATCAATATTATCAGAAATTTCAAGTAATATGTAGATGTCTTTTTTGACAATTGAACCTATATATCCTTTTTGCTGAAAATTTTCAGAATTCTCAATAATGATTTGGTCGGTCTTTGACATCTTTTGTATTATTGAAATACCAGGCTGCAAATTTTTACTGCTAATAATCTTGACTTCTGCCGAACGATCATTTCCAAGGTTCATTTCTTGCTTGAGTGAACGTATTGTTTGAATTGTCTCTATGATATCCTGATTAAACTGAGTGGAGACTTCACAGTGTCTATTTAATGGTTTGGGCCATGCCTCCAGCATTAACTGTGAATCGTGCCCGAAGGTCTGCCACAATTCTTGAGTCGCAAAGGGCATGAATGGTTGCAGCATTTTGAGGACGGTCTTTGTAACATATACAAGTACTTTTGGATTGGGTTGAGTTTTTGACATTTCGATATACCAACTACAAAGAGTATTCCATAAAAAGTCATAAAGCTTGGAACCAGCTTCGGACAGCCTCCAGTTTTCCATGGATTCTGTAGTTTCTGTAATCAATTTATTCAACTCGCAAACAATCCAGTTGTCTGCTGCTGATACTATATCTGCATCTTCGATAGAATTAATATTGAGGTGATCTGAATCTACATTCATAAATACGAATCGAACCGAGTTCCAGACTTTTGTCACAAAGTTTCTATAACTAGCAATTTTATCTTCGTACAGTCGGGTGTCTTGACCTGGAGTCATTCCTATCAACAAAGATAATCGAACTGCATCTGCACCATATTTGGCAACTACATCTAGAGGATCAATACCATTTCCTTTGGATTTACTCATTTTCTTACCAAATTTGTCGACGCCCATGCCATGCAAGAAGACCTGTCTAAATGGAATCTCTCCCAAGGTGTATGTCGACAACATAATCATTTTAATAACCCAAATAGGCAAAATATCCCATCCTGTTTCGAGTACATCTGTCGGGTGATACTTGTCCAACAATGTTCTATCAGGATAACCCAGTGAGGTATAAGTCCACATGGCTGAAGAAAACCAAGTGTCTAAACAGTCAGAATCCTGCTGCCAGCCTTTCCCTGGTGATTCCAACTGGACTTTGATCTCACCATCTTTGAACCAAGCAGGAATACGATGTCCGAACCAAATTTGTCTGGATAGGCACCAGTCGCGGAAGTTATCTACCCAATTAAAATAAACTGATTCGAACCTTTTAGGGATGATTTCGATTTGATTTTCATTGATAACTTTTTGCAATATTTGTTTGAAGCTAAGTTTTTGACCTTGAAAATCTACCACCTCCTTGTTGACATCTAACCACCACTGATTCATGACTTGAGGCTCAATAACCCCGCCGCCCCTATCGCTTTTGGCTACATTATGGATATAGTTTTCGTCTATTTTTTCTATTAGCCCCTTAGACTCTAGAATTTCTACAACTTTTTTTCGGGCCTCTGTGATATGCAGTCCGCCACAGCTGGGTGAGACAGCTTTTATGATATGTCCGTTTTTATCAATAATGTGCTCGATATCGAGCCCATGTTTTTCTGCGATTTCAAAGTCTACAAGACTATGAGCTGGAGTGATTGTCATCGCGCCTGTACCAAGATCCATGTCCATACAGTCATCTGCTATCACCTTGGCTTTGATCGGGCCGTCTATCCATTCACATTCAAACTCCTTGCCTATTAAATCTTTGTAACGTGTATCATCTGGGTGCACGACTATTACTTTGTCTTTGAACTTAGTCTCTGGACGTGATGTACCTATAGTCACCGGTCCAAATTTGAAATAATAAAAGTTAGTTTTTTGTTCTTCATATTCAACCTCATCATCCGACACAGTTGTTTGCATGTTTGGATCCCAATTGACAATCCTACCAGAACGATATATTAGGCCGTCGTTGTACATGCTGACAAAAGTTTTTAAAACTTGTTCAGATATAGTTGGCTCCAGGGTGTAACGTAACTTATCCCAGTCACAGCTGGTACCCATGACTTTGGTTTGTTTGATAATTGTATTTTGCGATTGAGCTACATAATCATCTACCAAACCCAAAAATTTCTCACGGCCATAATCATATCTGTTTTTACCTTCTTTTTCTAAATAGATCGCCTCCACTTTTGAACTAGTAGCAAGGGCGGCATGGTCAGTACCAGGTACATATAAAGTCGAAAAACCTTGCATTCGCTTAAACCTAATCATTGTGTCTTGAATAGATAACATGATTGCATGTCCCAAATGTAGCTGTCCGGTAGCGTTTGGGGGGGGCATTATAATAGTAAAAGTCTCTTTGGCATCATTGGGACTGAAACATTTTAGTTGCTCCCATCTCTTATAAATTTGATTTTCTCTCTCTTGGAAATTAAAACTCTTATCTATTTGCATTTTATATTTGGTTGATATCTACAAATAATTTATATTTTTTTCACGCCAAACTCAATTGCTTTTTTGCTTCTCAAGTTGTGGAGATGGATTTAAGAAAAAAAGTTTGATTTTTGCTTAGTTTATCAGTATAATCAACGCGTTTATTAATTATAGTTGTTAATTTTACTAGTTTTCCTGCATTCAGTATGAGTGAACTTGACTAGGCTCACGAGTTAACAATGTTAACCACAAGGAATATGTCTTATATAAAAGATAGAAATGCAACATTGAAAGAGATGCTTGCAAATGCAGTCCACTTTGGGCACTACACAAATAAATGGAACCCACTTATGA
>CAYYFV010000095.1:0-3804 GCA_964471455.1 uncultured Candidatus Peribacteria bacterium
ACGAATCGCCAAGATAGCAGTGGCAATTTCCGGTGCAGAGGTCGAAAAAGCCACAAGACTCACACCAATAAATTTAAAGGTCAAACCGAAATATTCAGCCATTGCCACTGCAGACTCAAGCAGCACATGCGATCCAGAGGCTATCAATGCCACCCCAAGGATAAACAAAGCGATACTCAGGGGAACGCTCAAAATTTTTGGATGGCTATGATGTTCAAAGAAGCCCTCCCTGTAGGTAGCTAAAATCCAGACAAAAACACTAAATATCAGTAGGAAAATCAAACCATCTCCAAAAGACAAGCTATTCGAGCTCGCGCCAGCAAAAACCGTATCGTTTACCAAAATAAACATCATCACAGCTGAGACTACACCAAAAGGTATTTCACGAATCAATAGACGTCGATTAACTTTAATGGTCGAAAAATATAGCACCAAACCTAGTACCAAAAGATTATTAAAAATAGATGAACCAATCACATCCGAGAATGCCACATCGTCTATACCTTTCAAATTGGAAGAAATATTAATTGCCATCTCTGGCGCCGAAGTCCCAAAAGCCACAAGCGTCAACCCAATAATAACTGAGTTAATTGAATAGCGTGCGGCAATGCTCAAGCTCGAGTCTATAATATAATTAGCACCCTTTAAAAGCAGATACAGACCCACAAAAAATAATATAAAACTCATACAATTTGATTATCAATTTATTATAGCAAAATTTTAAATTTTAAGCTAGTATTTGAAAAAACATGAAAATTGCAATAGTAGCAGACTGGCTGACCAATCAAGGCGGTGCCGAGAATGTCGTGTTGGACTTACTCGAAGCGTTCCCGCAGGCGGATTTGTATACTTCGATCTACAACGCCAAGAAACTTCCACAGTTCGCCAAATACAAACCCCAAACTAGCTTCATTAACAGATTACCTTTTGCGCAAAAAAAGCACCAGCTCTATTTGGCACTTATGCCATATGCTTTTGAGAGTTTCGATCTTAGTCAATATGATATCGTGATTTCATCGAGTTTTGCTTGTAGTAAGGGAGTTATCACCAAGCCAGAAACTTTGCACATATGTTACTGCCACACACCGATGCGCTATGTGTGGGGAGCATATTTAGATTTTATAAATCGTTACAAACTCCCCAAAATTATCAAGCTACTAGCCAAGCCTTTACTGCACAAACTACGTATTTGGGACTTTGTCGCAGCAAAAAGAGTCGACCAGTTTGTAGCTAATTCACGCTACATTCAGACTCGTATTCAAAAGTTTTATCAATCTCCGTCACAAGTCCTCAATCCTGCAATTGAAGAGACTTTAGATCAACACGAGGCCCTGCCAGAGTTTCGGGATCAAGCATTCTATTTAGCGATAGGCAGACTTACGTCTCACAAACGTTTTGATATTATTATCAAAGCTTTTAATCAGAGTCAGAAAACTTTGGTAGTAGCAGGCGAGGGAGCAATTTTGAATGATCTCAAGCAACAAAATACCAATCCAAACACGCATTTTGTTGGATTTGTTTCCAAAGCTCAAAGAGCTTGGCTCTATAGCAAAGCTCAAGCTTTGATATTTCCTCAGAAGGAAGATTTTGGTATAGTGCCAGTAGAAGCTCAGAGCTATGGTTGTTCTGTGATTGCCTATAACAAAGGTGGTATCCAAGATACCATTCAAGATGGAGTCCATGGGGTATTGTTTGACTCTCAAACAGCCAACTCGCTCAACCAAGCTATCAATAGGCACTCTAAGATCCGATTTGATAAGCAGCAAATCCTCCAGCATGCCAAACAATTTAGCAAGACTGAATTCCAAAGCAAAATTAAAGAAATAGTAACATCCGCATATGACGCGCATAAACAAATTTATAGTTGATCTTCGACCACTAAGTAGTCACAAGTATGGTGGAGTCCAGACACTCAGTCGCAATTTCATTGAGCAAATCGTCAAAAATCTCAAAAACGATCAAAAGCTCGTCTTTCTGACAACCGGTCTTCGCAAACCCACTGTCCATCTGCCCAAACTCGAGCAGTATTTGCAAAGATCCAATATTTCTCACAAACATATTCGCATGCCAAATTTACTGCTGAATTTGACTCTCAACATCTTTAATTGGCCCAAATTCGATAAAGCTTGTGGTGTCTATTCCAAACATCCAAAACACAGAAGTTCCTACCTCACACTTGATGTACGGCCATTTGCGGTCTCCAAAAAATGCCAGTCGAGTGTCTATTTCCACGATGTTGCTTTTATTGAGCAAAAGAACTCACTCTCACTTAGGGCGCAATTGTATTTTTGGCTTATTAATCCAGCCAAAATTTATCGTAAGGCACGCAAAGTGCTTACCAACTCAGATTTTTCGAGAAGAAAACTCCGCAAGTATTTTGGCAAAAAGCCAGTGCAGATTATTTATCCTTCGGTCAAAAAGCCAACAAGTTTTTTTGAGCGCAAAAAAGATTCAAACAACATACTTTGTATTCAAACTTTGCAACCTCGCAAAAACATTCAAGAAATATTTGAGTTTGCCAAGGCTAACCCCAAGCTCAAATTTTTGATAGTTGGCAGTCATCAAAATTCTTTCAAAAAAACCAAGCAAGCCAAACTCCCAAACATAGAGTTTCTTGGAGCTATTACTGATAAGCAAAAACTCAAGCTTCTCAAGCAGTCACGGGCGCTGCTCTACACTTCGACCTACGAAGGATTTGGATTGCCGATCTACGAAGCCCTCATCCAAAAAACCCCAGTCATTTGCCACAAATGCAAACCCTTCACGCAGTTATTCGCCAATATCAAACTCAACTATATCGAAGATCTCAAGGATCTCAAGATACCCAAAAAGCTAGTCAATCCACACAGACCTTATCGCTTCAGTCTCAAGAAATCAGGCCGAAGTCTGACTAAATTATTAGAAAAAAACTTGCAATAAATAAATTTCGGGTTAAAATTAAAGTATGAAAACAAGAAAACATCATCTAGATCGTCCGCGTTCAAACTCACTGGAAGTGATCTAGTTTCATGATTTCAACATAAAATCTCAAGCACATCCTAGTGATGTGTTTTTTTAATTTGCCATTATGCCATTTATTACATACATTTTAAGTAAAATTTATCATTGCAACTCACGATAGTCATTTTTCGCAATATAAATTAAACCTACACACATGAAATTTCTCATAAATAAAGAAATAATCTCTCCATCTTTCGAACAAGTCAGCTCTATACTTCCTGAGTTGAGCTTGCAAACAGCAAAATTATATCAATCAGTATTTGCCGAGGATCCTTGGAACGAAGTCGGCAAATCTCCAGGGGGTCAATCATTAGCACTCTCAGATGTCGAAGATAACTTTGAGCCGTTTTTTCAGATTGAAAGTCTCCGATCGGAAATCGAGCAAGTTTTTGCCAACCCCGACAATATAGTCATCATTAGTCTGAGTCCAGAGTCATATACAATCAATCAAAATATCCGCCAGCTAGTGCAACCACGGTATGGTCAGTTTCCGCTGAGTGTCGACACTCAGCCATTGCCGATATTTGAATCGTACGTGAGTGGCTTTTTGTGGGCTACCAACATGCAAACTCAAGATATTTTGCAAGTCAAGGGAGGCTTCGATGCACTCCAAGCTCAAGAGTACATCTCGAGCAAGCAATTGCCAGCAAGTACCTTGTTTATCAACGAGTTGGGTGTGGCGCCGTGTTTTCAACGCCAAGGCTGCGGTGCCGAAATGACGAAATATCTCAAATACGAGTTGGAGCAGAGGGATCTAGCAGTTTTTACAAATACCTCAGAGCAGTCTGGTGCCTACAAACTCTT
>CAYYFV010000096.1:0-1290 GCA_964471455.1 uncultured Candidatus Peribacteria bacterium
CTATACATCCAGCAAACCTCAATCTCAAACGACCCAACGGAGAGCTAATATTATAGCCAACTGACCTCTGATCCAGGCTCTGGATAGAGGGATCACCTTCAAAAGTCGAACTGTTTATCACGGGAATACGAGCAAAAGACTCATTTCTTCCCACGGCCAATACGCCAACTTGCACAAGATACTCAGTGCTAATTGATGCAGCATCAGTATGTTGTAGCAACACTTTTGGCTTTGGATCCGTCACACCCAAACTGGTTAATTTATTAGAAATAGTACTCGTAACAGTAACCGGATTATTATGTTGCGGACCTTCAAATTTCAAGCGCATATACATCATACCATCGGCATCCACCACTATATGATCTCTCGTCACCCGAAAACTCCCCTCATACAAATCTTCTATCTTTCCATGGTGCAGATGATCTGTGGGCATTCCCTCTGGCAAATTAGCAAAAGGATTTGAATTTTCTTCTGGAGTAGCTGGCATTTTGACTGCATCTGGAATGCTATCCATATCAAAGCCAGAGATTTCTGTTTGATCATTAACATAGCTGAATAACTTGGAAGCAAATGGTTTATCTGGAGTTTGTGGTCGCGCAGACATAATCTGTGTGATAATAATAGATAGCACATCCAGAAACTTTTTCTTTTCTACTGAATTCAGAGATTTATAAAATCTACTTAGATAAGGTGATCTAGTTACAATAATATCGTAGTTGGTCATACCCTTAGATTCTACAAACTCTTGTATATGTTTACAGGTGACTCTAGATAGATTTAGATCAATAAAAAAGTATAAGAAAATGGCATTGATAAACTTAGCATCAAATTTCTCATTGGGCAGCTCGAAATGCTTTCTTATTTGATTCATCTTTTCGATTTCTTTGAGGGAGGTATCTTTTGTCATTGAGTCATAGGCAACCTTGGCCCCAATCCCAAGCACACCAGCACCCATACCCAGAGCTCGACCACGTTTGGTAAATAACAAACCAAACAGGGCAGCACCACCACCACCAACAAGAGCTCCTGTAATAGCCTCTTTACTCAAAACACTCAAAAAAGCATCTTTTGGAACATCCAAAAATTGAGAATCGTTAGTTCTTTGCAAAGATATATTGTACCTAGCCATACTATTGAAACGATTCAACTCTTCCGACAGCAGCTCATAATTTTTCCCATCATAAGCACTCTTTATCTTCGGAGATAAAGCTCCATCAAAACCAATAGTTTTTAGGATCTTACAAAGTGTATTGATTAGATCCTTGGATGCTACTGCGTTTCGCCAGATAT
>CAYYFV010000096.1:1300-3775 GCA_964471455.1 uncultured Candidatus Peribacteria bacterium
TAGTTCTTTGCAAAGATATATTGTACCTAGCCATACTATTGAAACGATTCAACTTTTCCGACAGTGTTTCATAATTTTTATCCTCATAAGCACCACTAATCCGCTTAGATAAAGCTGAATAGCCAATAGTTGTCAGGATATCACAAAGTGTCATAATCAGATCTTCGGATGCTACTGCGTTTCGCCAGATATCTGAATCTTTGCTATATTTAGAAGTTAGAGCTTCTAGCAAAGAGCTTCCATTGTTTAATTTTTCGATGGCTGCCATAATTGCAAATTGTTGACTAGAAAAGTCATTTTTCGGTTTTGGAGATGGCTTTGAGGTACCTCTAGGCTTAAGAGACATTGGAGGGGGGAGTTAATTATTTTTAGAGTGATTTGTAAGCTTTTTCGATATCGATCACAGCATTTTGCATTTCCATTTGCACCTGCTCATCAATATTTTCTTTGTGGCTGGCAGCTGCAAAATATGCATCGAGTATGGTGATATGCGGATGTGTTTTGATATAGGTTTCGACTTCTAACAATTCAGCTTCATCGAGAACCTTTGAACAGGCCAATATCAAGGCGTCCATAAACATAGAGTCAACTAGTTGCTCTACAAGTTTTTGCTCTGGCAAAGTCATATTTGTCAGTTCCAATTTATCTACTACCTGTGCGTAATATTCTTCAAAATATTTGGGCAAATCGGATAG
This sequence comes from uncultured Candidatus Peribacteria bacterium, assembly GCA_964471455.1. Lineage (GTDB taxonomy): Bacteria > Patescibacteriota > Gracilibacteria > UBA1369 > CAYYFV01. Next base: position 1,996 of record CAYYFV010000096.1, read on the forward strand.
CATATCCATGAATTTCGTCATTTTTTGAGGGGTAAATATTAATTTTATTTTATATAAGTATGTTAGTCTTCACAATTCTTATCTTGAGGCTGTAGATCGTTCACAAGCTTTGGCAAGTGGATATCATTACGCACTTATGTTCCAAGCCACGTCGTTTCCAGCGCAGCTTAACTAAAGGTCAGTCCACGACCAAGTGTCCGCAGACCCGCGCCAGCAAGTCGGAAAGGTGATCCGATAATAGCACCGGCTCCATAAAGAGTGTTGGAAACTATCCATTTCGGTGCTGTCCATGGTACAAACTTAGCTACGGCCCAGCTATTTCTAACGAAAGATGGGTTTGACAAAGTGTTCCAGGTAACTTGTGTGGCTCCATAAGTACTCATTGCGGCAGTTTTTGTACCCCGACCGGCACGCCTCATGTTCCCCCAAATATGAGGTAGGACTCTTTGATGAGTTTTGGGTTGGTAACTCATAGCGTAAGGTTGTTGATATAGTTGGTGTTCATTATAATCGTCTCGTGAATAGCGTGTTTTTAGAGACTCACTCCAAGCACGCTCCATGCAAGTAATGTCTAGGGGAGTTTGAGATCCTCTATAGGCCCGGTCATATGGGCCTAGCATACTTCCCATACCTTGCTTTTGATAATCCCTGAGTATTTCAAGTTTTTTGATATTTGGCATAGATGGATCGATTTCCATGGCAGCCTTGCCCAATGCAAAGGCAGAATGGGATTTACTAACAAGATCCACAGCCAATCTTGTAAACAATTTGGCTTGAGCAGTGTCTTCTGGGCTTTGGAAAATTATTTTTTTATTACCAAATTGAGGTAGTATTCTATTCCCAGCTGCATAAGAGTTCAATTCAGCGCTGACTTGCAACAATAGATCTGTATCAAATTGACTAAAGAATTGCTCAAATTTACTGCGGTTCAAACCAGTTGCACAGGCGGTTAAAGCATCCTTTAGAGGAAGATTGATAGCGTCACCTCGTCGTCCCAAATCTACTGCTAATTGTTTCATAGCTTGTTCGAAAGTCAGGGGGTAGAATTCTTTTTTCAAACGTTTAATTCTATCTTGGTCACCACTTTCTTTGATTTCTTGGATATTGATTTCGCCATGCGATGCACTACTTCTGTTTTTCTGAATCTTACGTTCCAATTCATATTTTGTCATAGCGATACAGGCAGCTTTGCGAGCCAAGTCATCATTGATTACTTCTGGAGTAGGCAAAGTCTTAGCTTGCTCTTTGACAAGATCGGCATACATAGCTATGCAAGCCTGATCAGTATCTAATTTTATTGTAGTTTGCGGGGGTAAAACAACATGATCTATCGCCGTCATCATGTTGGCAACCGCGACAGGATTTTTCAGCTTCTTACCAGCCACACTTACAATATCAGCTGGATTAAGCTTGAGACCATGATTTATATTTAAAGTATTACAGAAGCTCACCGGGTCTGCACCTGCGGCAGGAGTCAAGGCACTTGTCAAAGCAGTCGCGTCTGCAATCCCAGCAATCCCCATAGCCTCAAAACATTTGTTGGCACTGATGATTTTTTTACATACTGAGTTTTGATATCATAAAATTGCTTTATGGAAACTTGTTTACTAGCTTCCAAACATGCATTCACTGAGGCAATCTGACCATCTGCTACAGTTTTGCTACCCGCACCTGTTACTTTTTTAATCTCGGTATCCAATTTTGCAAAATTAGTTTTGGGAGCTAAGCCCAAAAGTTTTTCAAAATCAATTGCCCCAGCTTGGTATTGATAACTGCCATC
>CAYYFV010000097.1:0-3731 GCA_964471455.1 uncultured Candidatus Peribacteria bacterium
CAGGTCTCGGATCGAGACGCAAAGTCGAGCAATATATAGTAGCCGGCAAAATCAAGGTCAATGGCCAAGTGGTCACAAACCTAGCCACTCAGATAGATCCAGACAAAGACGTAGTCGAATACGACAATAACCTGATTGAGTCAGAGCAATACAAATACTTTTTACTCAACAAACCCAAAGGCCTTGAGTGTACTATGAAGAAATCACATAGTAATTTTACTATGGCCGAATTTATAGAAGAAAACCCACAACTCAAAAACTGTACATACGTTGGCCGCTTAGACAAGGATTCCGAAGGTTTACTTTTGTTATCAAACGACGGCCGAATTGTCGAAAAGCTAACCAATCCCCGATACGAGAAGCAAAAAACCTATGTCGTCACAGTCGACAAGCCTTTTTCAGAGGCGCATATCGAAGATTTGGAGCGTGGTATGATCATTAATGGTCTGCGCACCCGTCAAGCGCAAGTCACCAAACTCACAAATAGAAAATTCAGTATCACACTCACAGAAGGTAAGAATCGTCAGATCCGTCAAATGTGCTACAAGGTCGACCTGAGAGTACACAGGCTAGTGCGTGTCGCTTTCGATAAATTTGATTTGGGCCAACTCAAACCAGGAGAGTTTGTTGAGCTATCTGCCCAAGAATTCCAGGAATATATCTAGTTGTCGTTGTCTTTTTGCAGAATTGCCAAGAAGGCCTCCTGTGGAATGCTAACTTTGCCGACTTTTTTCATCCGTTTCTTACCAGCTTTTTGTTTCTTTAAGAGCTTGTCTTTACGAGTTCTATCACCACCATATAGTTTGGCAGTTACATCTTTTCGGAGTGCTGGAATAGTTTCACGTGCAATAATTCTTGATCCGATACCTGCTTGCACAGATATTTCGAATTGGGCACGGGGAATTGATTTCTTGAGCCTCTTACACAGTTTAGAGCCAATATAATATGCTTCCGAGCGGTGCGTCATCAAGCTCAAGGCATCCACAGTATCACCGGCAATCAGCATGTCCAGTTTGACAAGATCTCCAGCTCTAAATTCCAAATATTCGTAACTCAAAGAGGCATAGCCACTCGTGATTGATTTGAGATCATCATAGAAATCCACTACGATAGAAGCCAAGGGCATCTCATGAACTATCATCACACGATCTTGATTGAGGTATTGCATGTTCTTGTGCAGACCACGCTTATCCTGACACAAAGTCATAACCGCACCGATATATTCATTTGGCACCAAGATTTCTGTCTTCACCCAAGGTTCTTGAATATGATCCACATAGGACAGGTCTGGCAATTGTGAGGGGTTGGAAATATCCTCTATTTCTCCATTAGACATAACCACTTTGTAGCTCACAGATGGGGCTGTAATTACCAAGTCCAGATCGAATTCACGCTCCAGACGTTCCTGAACAATATCCAGATGCAAAAGCCCCAAAAATCCACAGCGAAAACCATTTCCCAAAGCCGTAGATTGCTCTGGCTCGAAAGTCACAGCACTATCATTCAAACTCAATTTATCCAAAGCAGTCCGCAGCAGGGGGTAGTCAGAGCCCTCACTACAAAACACAGAGGCAAATACAAAAGGTTTTGCTTTTTTATAACCGGGAAGCGGTTGGGCATTGGTCGACTCTTTTTGGCTAGCGGATTGCCACACAGTGTCACCGACACGGGCCTCACCCACAGATTTAAACCCAGTTACTATGTATCCCACCTCTCCTTCTTTGATTTCATCGGTAGGGAAGTAACCCGGTTTGAAATAACCAACTTCGAGAGCTTCGAAAGTATTTTTGGTATTTAACAAAGTCAATTTGTCACGCTTTTTGATGGATCCCTCCATATTTCGAACATAAATCACAACACCCTTGTATGGATCGTAAACTGAATCAAAAATCAAAGCTTTGGTCTCATCAGTTGGGGATGGTTTTGGTTCTGGAATTTGATCGACAATGATGTCCAAGAGTTTGTCTACATTGGTCCCGTTCTTGGCGGAGATCTGGAGAATACCATCTGGGTCACAACCAAGTAGATTCGAGATTTCTTGCCCGACTCGTTCTGGATCGGCCGCGGGTAAGTCGATTTTGTTGAGTACGGGTATGATTTCGAGATCATGTTCGAGAGCCATATAAGTATTGGCAAGGGTTTGGGCTTCGATCCCCTGTGAGGCATCCACAACCAAAATAGCACCCTCGCATGCAGCCAAAGAACGCGAAACTTCGTATGAGAAATCCACATGGCCTGGAGTGTCTATCAGGTTAAAAACATATTCTTGCCCCTCATACACATGCTCCATCCGCACAGGTTGTAATTTGATAGTGATGCCACGTTCTTGCTCGATATCCATGGTGTCCAACATTTGGGCATGTTTCATTTGGTGTTTGTTCAGAGTTTGGGTCATTTCGAGCATACGATCAGCCAGAGTTGATTTACCATGGTCGATGTGTGCGATAATACAAAAATTACGGATGTTTGAAAGTTTCATAACGAAAATTAATTACCACCAATCTAGCAAAAAACTGCCTACTAAATCAACCATAAACACGCTTTTGAAATTATTAAAAATTTGCTATAATAAAGGTAATTAATACCTAGTATGAGATTTCAGGTCCCCCAAGATGTCCAAAGAGAGGATACAATTATAGGTCCAATTACTTTTAAGCAGTTGGCCATCTTGCTTATTGGAGGTGGGATTAGCTACGCCATGTATTTGATATTATTCCCAATTTACAAGATATTTATCTGGCTCCCAGTCGTGGCTGTTTTGGGTTTGCTGACTTTGGCAGTAGCGTTTCTCAAAATTTATGACATGACCTTTATGCGGTTTATTCTATATTTACTTGAATTTCTGATCAAACCAAAGCAAAGGTACTTTTGTCGTCATAATTTAACATACAAGCCGAGTTTCGATGATAAAGCCGTCATACAAAAGTCCGAAGATGACAAGCAAAAAGTTGAGACAAAAACATTCGATCCAGATAAACTGGATGATATAAGTGAACTTCTAGATAAACAAAATGACTAATATTCAAGAAAACAACAAAAAATCCAAGGTCAAAAAGCCTTCTAGCAATCCAGCAGCCGCCACACAATCACACCTGAGGGTCGCTGAGATCCAAGCTGACACAGTTATTCTCAAAAATGGGGCGGTCCGAGCTGTGCTAGAGGTCAATAGCATCAACTTCTCACTCAAAAGTGAAGCAGAGCAAGAGTCAATTATTGCCGGTTATCAATCTTTTTTAAACACTTTGGATTTTCCACTGCAGATAATGATCCAGTCCAAAAAAATCGACCTAGATAACTATATAGAAGAAATCCGCAACAAAGGCCAAGCCCATCAAAACCCACTACTCAAAAGACAAACCCTCGAATATGCTGAGTATATTCACAGATTGCTCGAGTATGTAGATATCATGGATAAAAAGTTTTATGTGGTAGTACCTTATGAGGCACTTCTGACTCAAAAATCAAATATCTTCACTAAATTTCTCGAGCGCTTACGCCAACAAGAAGGGCGCAATAATTTTCTCAAACGCAAGCAAAGTTTCGAGGGTTTGGTGCAAAATCTTGAATCTCGCGTCGCAACTGTGCAGTCAGGACTCGAAAACTGCGGCCTCAAAGTCAATAGACTGAATACCAAAGAGCTCATCAAGATGTACTACGGAGCCTACAATCCCGTACTATCCAGACAGCAAAAACTCACAAATCAAATCATCGATCAGATCAAAAAAGACTAG
>CAYYFV010000098.1:0-1713 GCA_964471455.1 uncultured Candidatus Peribacteria bacterium
AAAGAGTTCACGGATTTCTAAGAAGATCTTTATCTGCAGTCGGTAGAAGAGTACTCAAAAAAAGACGTCAAAAAGGAAGACATAAATTAACAGTCTAAATTTGAAACTTGTAGGACTTAACCGCAAAGAAATTCAAAATCTGTTCCAAAAAGGCCATAGCCTTAGCAATGGCTTTTTTGCTATAAAATGCTTACCGAACAAAAATTTTAAACACTGTATTACATTTGCTAAAAGCCTAAAACTCAACAAACCACAAAAAAACAAAATCAAAAGACAAATCAAACAAATACTATTTGAACAAGAAACACAAAAACTAGATTTTCACATAATAATAATTCTGTTAAAATTAGATCAGCATAAAAAACTAGCTAATCAAACACTGATATCAAATCTTCAAGAGATTATATCAAAAATAAAAAATTAAAACCTTCAGATGAAATCAAAATTTCTAAACTATTTACTAATCTTCTTAGGATTAAGCCTCTTATTCCAAATCGCCAGCACCCCTGCCAAAATCCAACAAGACAAATATCAACCAATTTACTTAACAACAACCAAAGAGGAATATGGACAACATAAACCCTTTGGACTAAAAATCTATAACAACACAGCCCAAGCTCTCACATTCAACCTTGATTGCGACAAACAACCTTTCAAAGTTTTCAAGAGCAAATATGGACAAAACACCCCATTGTCATTCAGCCCAGAACTTGATTGTCAAAAAAACGATGTCAAATCCATCCTCAATTTCACAATACCTCCAAACAAAAGTCATGTCCTTCAGTACAAATACTGGTCTAACAACCTTTTTGCAGAATTTAGCGATTACTACATTCAAGCCGATCTAACAATCAAAGATCAAGACTACTCCATCAAAAGTAATCCATTTAGCTACGAAAAAAGAGGCATATTTGGCAAAATTTGGCTCAACATTTTCTACAAACCAGTCTACAACCTCTTTATGTTTATGGTCTCTATCAGTCCTGGACTCAATTTGGGATACGGTATCATTCTCCTAACACTCTTAATAAGATTGGCACTATACAGAACTAATCAAAAAGCCCTCACCGCACAAAAGAAGATGGCAAAAATCCAACCCAAACTCAATAAAATTCGTGAACAGTACAAAAATAACCAAAGCAAAATAGCCGAAGAAACCCTCAAAATTTGGCAACAAGAAAAAGTCAATCCCATGTCTGGAATCCTACCAATACTCACACAATTTCCAATCTTAATCGCTATATTCTACGTAGTTCAGGCTGGAATCAATCCAGATATGCAAATCCTAATTTATGAATTTATCAGCAATATTCAAATTTCCGAAATCAACCCACATCTATTTGGTATGGATTTGACTCAACGCAACCTATACATACTTCCTTTGATTGTTGGCGCATTGCAATTTATTCAAATCCATCTCAGCCAAGCTGGCATGAAAACAGACAAAAGCAATGCAACCCAAGCCCAAATGCAAAAAACCATGGCAACTGTCATGCCAGCTCTAATTGCTGTATTTGCAGCCAGCCTACCTGCTGGAGTTGGTATATACTGGGCCGTTTCAACTTTGTTTGGAATTGGACAACAGCTCATCGTTAACAAAAGCAAATAAACCCACTTTATTATGGAAGAATATTTACAAGAAATAATAGCTAATTTTTTAAAAGCTGCAGATATAGATTTCTCACATATTTCAGTCGAAACAAAACAAGACAC
>CAYYFV010000098.1:1723-3670 GCA_964471455.1 uncultured Candidatus Peribacteria bacterium
AATTTCTCATTAACGTAGATTGTAAAGATGCTGGTCAAATCATCGGTAAAAATGGGGAGAATATAGGTCATATCAATCACCTTATTAGATTAATGGTCAAAAAAAGATTTGGCAAAATGCACCATATCAAACTAGATATCGATCACTACATTCAAAGACAAAAAGAAAAGTCCATTGGTATCGCAGAAAAATATATCGAAAAGCTCAACACCGCTTCCAAAACTCAATCACTTCCACCAATGAACCCAATGCTCCGAGCCACTGTCCACACTTATATAGCCAATAATCATCCGGAGATACTCACAGAGTCCAAAGGCTTTGGCAAGTATCGATACATAACTATTAACTTAAAATAATCATGCCTTTCAAATCCCTCCTCTTACTTAGCTTTCTACTAATCAACTCACAAGTAGCTGCTGCTTCCTTCAAAGACCTTCCAAGCAACCATCCCTACCACGATGCCATCATGCATCTCAATCAAAAAGAGTGCCTATCTGGATACAATGACAATACCATGAAACCAGATCAAAAAATCACCAGAGCAGCTACAATCAAACTCCTACTCACCTGTTTAGATCTACCCAAAATATACTCAGAGGAATCCTTCACATTACCCAAAGGGGCAGAAGTAGTCGTCAACGGCAATACAGTCATTCTCCCCAAAGAAGATCAAATCACATTCAAAATCCCCTTCGACCCAGAAAAATACGGCAAACTCAGCTTCACGGACTTAGAACCAGGCGCCTGGTATATCAACTTCCTCAAAGAGGCTGTTATTCGACGTCTCGTCACAGGCTACACTGACAACACAATCAAACCTAACAAATCTGTCACAAAAGGCGAACTCTACACCCTCCTATATAGGGTCGTTCCCGAGGAGCTCAAAATGGCCAGCCCAGTACCTCAAGCCAAAGACATCAACGAAAATGACTGGTTTTTCGACGGGCTCCAATTCGCCCTAAGTCAAAAAATAAACAATACAGACCAAGACGGAAATATAAACCCACTCAGAGAGCTCAATCGAGGACACGTTGCCCAATTCATTAGCGACTACATTAACTGGCACACAGAAAAAACTAAACCTATTCCTGTAGTCAAAACTCCAGCCGCACCAACACCCATCCCAACAATACAACAACCCGTGACACCCAACCCATTTGACCCTACGTCATTATCAAGCAATCAAAATAATACCGATAAAAACTCTCCGAACTCATTTGGAGACGCCAGTTTTTATGCTGATATTTTTGAAGGTAAAATCACCGCCTCTGGAGAGGTTTTCAGCCAACAAAAACTTACAGCCGCTCACAAAACCCTCCCCTTTGGAACTGTCCTCAAAGTCACAAACAGAGAAAATGCCAAAACTATCAATGTCACAGTCACAGACCGTGGTCCATTTATAGCTGGTCGCATAATTGACTTGTCAAAATTAGCATTTAACAGCATAGCTGATTTGAGTTCAGGTGTCATCAATGTTAGTATTGAGGTAGTAAACTGATCCAAAGCCTATGCTACAGTTTCTCAAAACTCACAAAAAACCCCTGTCTCTTATCATCAAAGAGACCTACTTTGCATTAAACATTTTTTTTATCATCACAATCATTTTTAGTACAATTCTCTATTTCTACCTCCTTAATAATAGCAATAACATCAATTATAAACGAGTCAAACTAACTCTTAACCAAAACAAACTCATTTCTGAACATCAAATGCTCAAAACTCAAATCCTCAACACCTCAAGTTTTTCAAATATTAGCCAGGACATATTCCACACACTAAACATGCAAAAGCCAAAACAAGTCATCTACATCAAGCCCCGTAATATCTCTCTCGAAAAATAAAAAAACTTGCATTCTAACAAATCCTATATTAGAATCGGTATACAAACTTACTGGTCCCATCGTCTAGTGGTTAGGACGCCAGGTTTTCATCCTGGAAACAGGGGTT
>CAYYFV010000099.1:0-3646 GCA_964471455.1 uncultured Candidatus Peribacteria bacterium
AGTGAGTGCTTATCTATACCTGACTTCTCACGTTTAGCTTTTAGTTCAATAATTTCTTCTTTTTTATCATGAGTAAGCTGTTTTAATTTCTCCTCCAATTCAATCTGACTTTCACAGTGTTCTTTGAAAAACCATATTTCAATTTCCCAACGCCTGTTGTTGAAGGGTAAAATCAAAACAATAATGTGAGCTTTTGGCCTATTTTCCCTTGAAAAGCTTTCAAAGTCGCCATATTGATATTTCTGAAACGACCTCTCTTTAACAATATGATTGAGGAACTCTATTGCAGATTCTCTTGGGTTACTTGTAGCGACAGAAATATCAATATCTGGACCATACATTAAGTTGGTATAATAGCTACCTCCAATCCTTACATCACCTAATTTAGATAATGAGTCTATTATTTTCGTATTAGCTAAAATAGTCTCTGCTTCCTCATGTGTTCTATTAGAAAAAGTTATTGAATTCATATTTTGAAAAGTTTAGAATTTTATATAATGTTGTGCGCATGCCTTAGGTTTATTTTAGCAAATCCCGAAGGATTTGTGGAAAGAAGTTTTGGATATACGCTATTATCGGATGTAAGTTTAAGTCTTGTCTTTGTCGCGGTATAGATGTTTAGTCCATAACTTTTTAAAAACTTGGATGCTTAAAGTAGACAGAACAAAGCCTAGGGTAGGGACAATGGCATTTATAAATGGTTTTCCTAGATTGGTTATAGAGAAGAATAAAACAATAACAAAGTAAGTGAGGGTTGCTATTAGAACTTTTTTTGATAAACTAGTTTCCCAAGCTTTATCAGCCTCAACTTTTTTATTGCGACTTTTTATGGAATCTATCTCACGTGATAGTTGTTGAAAATCATTCATAATTGTATAGGCTTTAATGTATTTCTGATAATGTCTGTAACTTGGTGAAGTTGCCCTTATGGTATCATTTTTTTGAACCATAGGCGAATTTGGGTGGAACGAAGTGGAACCGGCTATACGCTGTGAAGTGAAATTCAATTTTGGTTAAACTCATCAACTTTTTGTTTTGGAAAACTTTTGCCAATTTGTTGTCAGGGTGAGCTTAATGTTTATCTTAAATTGGTAAAAACCGCGAACCGCCTAAACAGCGTGAGCGGATGTGTTTTGATGACTATTTATGGCGCATGCAAAATCTATCTTTTGCTTTTTTGGTTACAGTAAAGCCCATATGTTCATAAAGAGCCTTTGCCCTTTTATTACCATGTAACACTGTTAAGGAAAGTGTTTTGGAGTAATTTGTTATAAGTCTTTTTCCATTGTAATTAATGTAATACTTTCAGAAATATCCTCGGGTGAAAATTCTGATTTACCTGTAATTTTAAAACCTTTTTTTTCATAAAAACCAACAGCACTTGGAAATGCTTCAAGAACTAATTTTTCAAACCCCCTATCTTTAGCTCTTTTTTCCAAAACTGCCATTAACTGAGAACCAATACCTTTCTTTTTAATTTTGTGAGAAACATATAGCTTGTCAATAACTCCAATTTTATCATTGCTCTTCAAGCTTTTAATACCACCCATACCAATTATCTTTCCATCTTCAATACACAAATAAATATCCATAATTTCAACAAGTTTCAGATAGTATTTGCCTTGTAGCCTATCTTGCAAATATTCTTTCATTTTTGGTAGGCCGTTTAGATCTTCTAAAAGACCTAAAGAACTAACTGCTAAACTTATACAGTCATGATGATCTTTTTCTTCAATTAATCTAAATATCATAGTTAAACCAGATAAAATAATTATTTAAAGTGTTACATAAATAATACATAATTCCAATTTCATAAGAGAAACAGGTTCTAAAGAATTAAATTGTGTCTTGTGTTTAGGGACAAGGGTAACAGAGGAATTAAGGGTGTGTATCCCCCCTTTGCCCCAAAACTCCTTAATTTAAAATCTTAACTGTTCCATTATTAGCGTCAACTTCAACTAAATCTCCGTCTTTGAACATTTTTGTTGCAATTTTAGTTCCAATAACACAGGGTTTTTTCATTTCTCTTGCAATAATAGCTGCATGACAAGTTATGCCACCTTCATCAGTGACAAAAGCACTTGCACGGCCCATGGCAGGTAGATAATCAGGGGTTGTCATTGATGTTACTAAAATTTCTCCTTGTTTCAATTTTTCCTGATCTCGGGGAAACATGACTACTCTTACTATTCCTTTTACAACACCCTTGAATGCTATCGAACCCTTTACATTCTGTTCTTTTGAAATTTTTTGTAGTTTGTTTTGAACATTATACTTGCTAAAATCATTAAATATTAATTTATTGCCGATTGTTCCCGCACTAAATCCCTTTTTTCTCTTAATAATTAATTTATGTGCTTCTTCAAGTTTTATGTTGTTAATATTCGCTATTTCATCATATGTAAGCCAAACAATATCCTCCTCTGGTAGTCCAACTTTATTTGCAATTTTTCCTAAAATTGGAAGTAATTTATAACCAGCTAAATTTATGTTGTCTTTTATAAAAGTTCTCATGAATATCCACACTCTAAATTCCTTTAGTAAACGCATTTCCTCATCATTAAATCTCAGGCGCTTCACAATAGCAGTTATTTCTTTTTCTTGGTTCTTTTTATCATCACTTATTTGTTTCAGATCCTCATCGGATTTTTTTTCTAGCGAAAGTAATTTATTTCTGATCTCGTCTGTATCTAGCGGTTTGCCAACAAGCCAGTGATATGAGAGCCACTCATATTTTTCTATGTATTCATTAATGACTTTTTTTTGTCTGTCTTTTGAAAGACCGGAAAAGTTTTTAGCTAACTTCAAAGAATCAATTTTTTCTTCTGTCACTACGGATGGGTATAACGGTAAGGTCAGAGCAGCTTGATAATCTTTAACCTTATTTATTTCGTTAATTTCGGCGGATCGAAAATAAATTACATTAATAATCTTTTCTTCTAACACATCACACATCTGTACCGCCCCCCGGAAACTAATATATCCTATGAGCTTGAAAAAATATTCTGAATTTGTATCAAGAAGATTTACAAGTGAGTTAAGATCGTTAATGTTTTGAGTGTTTATTCTTTGCTGCTTCATTTTCTCGACAACGGAGAAGATATTTCTTGAAATTTTACTTGGATATTTTTTATCTTTATTGTACTTATACTCCAAAAACTTCCGGATACAGGCTATTTCATTTTTCTCAAAGTATATATCCCCGTTATCATACCAAATTGTAGATAGAGGTATAGGATACCCCCAAACTATTGTTCCCATGAATGATCCTCGTGGATAAGTAGAAACCGAAAATGGTGTATTTAATTTTCTCATTGTATGTTCCCACTTTATTGTGCTTCCCATAAAGTTTTCCATAAATTTATTTTTAAATTCAGTTGATCACTATGCGTATAGGTTATTACTCCGTTATAGATATGTTTGTTTTCCCTCTTGAAATAAAAAACAAAGTTTAATTCTTTTTAAAAGAGTGGCTAGCCGAAAAGAAAAGATATAGTGCATATAATGTTAGCTTATATCTGTAAGTTTCGCATACACCTGATTTGAGGTCAACGAGAAGTGTCTGAAATTTGGGAGAGCGAATGGAGCGATAGCGGAGTGAGTCAGATATGCGCTGTTAAGTGATGTGTTTATTTTTGTGCTATTA
>CAYYFV010000100.1:0-3566 GCA_964471455.1 uncultured Candidatus Peribacteria bacterium
GGAGGGTGTGAGAGTTGGGAGCAATTGGGGTGGTTGTTGGATTGGTTGGTGGGGTGGTTGTTGGATTGGTTGTTGGGGTTGGATTGGTTGGGGTTGGATTGGTTGGAGTGGTTGTTGGATTGGTTGGAGCTCTAGCAAGTCTGAAAGGGATCGGAGGGATGGATGGTTGAGATTTGTGAGAAAGTCTTTTGTAAGAGTTTCTATATTGATCATGATATCTTGGATGTGAGTGTATTGAGGTGCTTGCCAGTTTTGGGGCGGGATCTGAATGTGGAAATGAGTTTGAAGTTGGCTTGCCAACTCCTGGAAGGTTGCTTGGCATTTATCTTGGAGCTCTATGATATTACGGTCGCGTTCAAAGAATCTATGCATTTGCAGTAATATGTCGTCGATTTGGGCAAGCCATGGGCCAGTAAAAATCTCCTCCAGTGTTTGGGGTACGACCGAAAGCTCTCTTAATCTTTGCTGGATGAGGGTATAGATTTTGTTGGAGGCCTGTATGTGGTGGCTGCGGATGATTGGGTGCTTGATGAAATAAGCACATCTAATAAAATAGTGGTCCATATCGAGACTCAAAGGAGCGTGCGTGAGTTGGGCTAGAGAATCCCAGTTGGGGGCTTGGATAGTAATGTCTGATGGGGCTTGGTAGAGAGATTGGTCCTGGAATAATGTTTGGAAATATTGATCATTACGCCTGGAGCGGAGGTGGGGAAGCTGGGGGTAGCTGTGTTTTTTGTACATATAGATAATTAGTTGCTAATTTTAGGGTATTGATATGGCTTTTGGAAGTCAAGTATTTTTGATTTTCGCATTTTGTACTTGCAAAATTTCGGATATATGTTAGAATTTAGGTGTTTATAGCAAACACCTGATTGGCCTATAGATTTCATTAGATTTCTAATGGATGAAAAAGCCAGTCAGATGGCCGGGAAAAGGGGTTAGCTCAAAGAATTTTAATTTTGTTAAAGCAATTAGAATTCTCTGGCTCGCCCCCCGGGCCAGACTCCCTCAAGTGTTTATTATGACAAAACTGGAAGCAGCTGTTAGAATGTATGTGCTTAATAAGTAATATATTCGAATGGTAGTTGCGGAAAGTGATATGTTGTGATATAATACTTAGAAATTAATCCCACCCAATGCAAGATCGGTATACTATTGTATATACTACGACAAAGATTCTCCATGAGGATTTCAAGGCTAAGCGCTTGAAATTGGAGGACTTTTTGGCAGCGGCATTTATTATCTCTGAGGTCAAAGAACCTGAGGATTTGATGGCGGCTTTGCTGGTATTTAAGGATAAGTATCCGAGCTTTGCAGATGCATTAACTGTACTTGAGCAAGAAGAACGGGAAGAATTTGAGCATTTGCTAAAACTGGCAATTCCAAAAATCATGTTGGAAAAACCAGAATTGGCTGGCGCTATTCTCGATTTTGCTCAGGATAAGAAAGTGGACATGGATGATCTGGAAGAAAAGTTTCCAGAGGCCATGCTGTACTTTCGAGAGTTTATGGAAAAAGAAGGTGCGGATGGAGGCAAAAATGATAGTAACTAATACCCACCAAGATAATTAGAACTTTTGACCCCACCCTAATTGTCTCAACAAAATTTAAAAAAATAATAAAAATAATCCCCTACCCTATGACAACCCCAAACATACCACTGGATACAAACAAACCAGAAATATTACAGATTCTGGAGCAAGGTCAGACACCAGCAACGTTAAGAGAGAAAGAAACCAAAATAGATACAGCAATTAAATCTGATGTGGAATCCTTGGCTGTGTCCGAACTGGAAGATATCTCTACTGAAGATTTATTAAACAAAGTATTGAATAAAAGCGATACTGATGTATTTGGTAAGTTAGGTAAGCTACTTGCAGAGGATATTGAGGGTTTAAATGACGAATATATGAGCAGGGTGAAACATGCTTTGAGACTAAAAATTAGAGAGCAGTTAAATTCTTCATCTGCTGATGACGATATCAAAATGCGCCTTAATCAATTACTAGGTGCTCAGGACGGTTTGCCAAACCTTCCCGGGAGGATAAACTTTGGACTCGATGAACACATCCATCTTACGGAAGTTATGATTACGTCAATGACTGATGCAGAGTTAATCGAATTAAGGAACAATAAACAATTGCTTTATTTAACAGTATTAAATGCCCAAGGTAAAAAAAATGAGCATTTGTTGCAACAATTAAGGAAGGGGGGATACGAATGGACTGCTACAGAGCTGCGCGAATGGCTACTTCATTTTACCAAGGTGAATGTACAGAATACTGGGGGTGATCAAGAACTTGGAGATCTTGATAATCCTACTGAAGATGAACTTGAACTACTTAGGATGGTAGCATCAGACCAGCCTAACCCAGTTAAACCAGAGACCCTTGGGGCAGATGAACAGATTGAGATTGATTTCGATGAAGATGAAGATGAAGATGATAATTTTAGTTCAATAAGTTCTCTTTCTGGCGACTCGCCTGATGCTTCTGTAGCAGATCGTTCGCTTAGTGATATTACTGATCTTCCAGCTAATGTAGAACCTATTTCACATGTTCCATCTTTGTCGTATGAAGATATTGAAGATATTGTTGAAGATCCCTTTCTAGGGCCAGATGACACCCGTGATTCTTGGCCACTTGAATCTGATCAACCAGGCCCTAGGGCTCTCTTTGAAGGCTCTCATCCAAATGATCCTTTTGCAGCACCTGAAGAGCAAAGCAATATACATACCGATTTAAATCGTGATCCCTTCGGGCTTGATACTAGTCAACCTGGAGAAGCTCAAGTACCTGAATTGGATTTTTCCGAAACATTTCTTCAAACTTCAACAAAAACTGGTGGGCCTGAGTCAGGAACCCAAAATCGGCCGGCAGTACCTAGGTTTACGGCTCAAAATATTGAGGATAGTACTCAACCGACTACTCTTGAATATCCGCAGGACAATGCTCAGGACTCAATTCCACCATCTGGTTCGCCCCTTGATTTCAGGGCTGAGACACCAAGTACCATGCCAACGCAGTCTCCACCTGAAGGTATACCAGAGGGCCTTGATCCTAACTTTGAACAAATTAGATATGATGTCGAACTCTTAAGGCCTCAGCTGGGTGATACTAGCCTAAGTATGGAGGACATAAAAAAACAATGGCAGAGCCGAGGTGTGAATGATGATGGCTGGACAAATGAAGAATCTCGAGTAGAGGACATGGTTAAATTTTTAGCCAAAAAAAAGGAGAACCTAGAAAAGTATGTGACAAATGAAAACCAGCCTATTATTGAAAGAGCCGTTGAATATTACGAGCGGATTATTCTACCGGAACTAAATCAAGGTTTGCAAGGTGATGCATCTCCACAAACTCCACACAGTGCTGGGCCAAGTCCTGTGCAACCAGTAATTAATCCAAGTGGTGCTCCACAAGGTCGAAGGCCTGCTAGACGTACCTTGGATTCTGTTGCACCTACACCACAATTGGATTTGAATACAGTGGCGGGGAGAAGCGCGGCCTTAGAGCAGAATCCACAATTAATGGCAATGGCTGAAGAGAGATTCTATCGTGATCTTG
>CAYYFV010000101.1:0-3458 GCA_964471455.1 uncultured Candidatus Peribacteria bacterium
AGGGTAGATCGTGATGTGAGCGTTGGGAGTTCAAACGTGGACGTGAGAGAAAAGATTAAAGGTGTGTTTGGTGAGTCTTTGACAGATTTTCAACAACAAATTTTGAGGTGGCCGTCTGCAAAAGTCTCCGCTATTGAGCTGGCTCTTCCCAAAATACGAGTACAGAAGGCTGATATGAGATCTGGTTTTAAGCCCAAAAAACTAAATAAGTTTGGTAAGTCGCTTGAGCCAATTATTACGCCCGAAGGTAGATATATTTATTCCGCTCGTAAATATACGCCCAAGCAAAGACAAAAAATGTATGAGCGTATGGAAAGATCTAGAAGGCCTCTCAAAGATTCTTGGTCGGGTCGTGTCACAAGATTTTTTCAGAGAAAACCTAACTATCCTGATATGGCTACATCTGATATGGGGTTGGTTTCTAATTTGTCTAATTTGACTTTTGAAATAGTTGATTTTGAACTCAGAGATGGAACTGTTTTTATTAACTTAAGTAATGAAAGGAGCTTATCCTTGCATAGTTTTTTATATTTTTATACAGTCAACTCCCCTGAGGTTGCGGAATTGGTTACGAAGGCTAAAAATTTATGTTTTCAGGGAGTTTGCGACAATGTCATTGTCAATATCTTGAGAGATGATCTTGAGCAGATCAAGCGTGATTCTCAGGCCCTATGTGTCGATACTGATTCTTTGAATATGATTGTTAGTCAAAAAGAGGCTGAGTCACAATTGGATAGTGGGTTGGCTGTGTTTTTTCGTTCTAATTCAGATGAGGGCTGCAATATTGTATGTGGTCGTTTGGAACAATTGTTGGAGACTGCAGATCCCCAGATTGTCACGGACCCAAAGAAGTTTTATCAAAACTATATTAAACGATTTTTATTTGTGAGTATGAAGGGTTTGGCACTAAATGATCAGCGTGGGAAGTTTTTTGGTTGTGGCAATTTTTTGAGTCGTGGTTGGCGAGCAATGAGGGGTGGAGATAGTTTGTTGAAGGAGTTTTCGTATTGGTTACGTGAATATGCTTTCAATCCAACTGATACTGCTTGTATTAATATGTATAATTTTTATTTGCAGAAGTTTATGACACAAGTTGAAATACTTATTGATAATTCCAAAGAGAGTCCAGAGCGTGTTTTGGTGGCATATTGTCGTCAGATTTTAAATTATATAAAAAAATAATTTGTAGTCGTATTCTATTTTCTTTAGAATGTTTATGTTTAACAAAATGAATATGATTTATTTTTTATTTGCCTTGGGGTTTGTGCTTTTGATCAAAGGTGCCGATTATTTGGTTGATGGTTCGGCATCAATTGCCAAAAAGTTTAATATTTACCGCCTTGTAATAGGTTTGACTATTGTGGCTTTTGGGACTTCTGCACCAGAGTTGATAGTTAACTTATTTGCTTCTTTTCAGGGGAGTGCCGATTTGGCAGTGAGTAATATTGTTGGTTCGAATCTGGCAAACATGTTTTTGATTCTTGGTGTGGCATCTGTGGTATATCCTCTGCAAGTCAAAAGTAATACTGTTTGGAAGGAGATTCCCTTGAGTTTGCTTGCGATTGTTTTGTGTTTCTTTATGGCAAACGATGTCATGTTTGATGGTGCGGCAGTTAATAGTATTAGTCGGATTGATGGGATTTGTTTGATTGCTTTTTTTGTTATTTTTATGTATTACAGTTTTGGTATGGCCAAGAATGGTGAGGATTCTGGTGAAAAAGTTGAGGTGCTGCCGACTTCTAAGTCAATTACTTATGTGGTCTGTGGGATGATTGGTTTGGCGCTTGGTGGTAAATGGATAGTTGATGGTGCCGTGTTTATTGCTAAATCCTTTAATATGACCGAAGCTCTAATTGGTTTGACGGTTGTGGCAATTGGTACTTCGTTGCCCGAGTTGGCGACTTCGTATGCTGCCGCGCGTAAGAAAAATGCAGATATTGCGGTTGGGAATACTGTTGGTTCGAATATTTTTAATGTCTTTTGGATTCTGGGTCTGTCCTCTATGATTCGACCACTTCCGTATGATGCTGTCAACAATAATTCCGATATGTATTTGGCAATTTTGGCGTCTTTCTTGTTGTTTTTATTTATGTTTATTGGCAAGAAACATTTATTACAAAAAAGCCAGGGGTATTTGTTTTTGGCAATTTATTTTGGATATATGATCTTTAAAATCACAACAAATGTTTAGCATGAATCGTTCTTATAATTGGTTACCAGATTTTGTGTATGGATCTATCGATGGGATTATAACCACTTTTGCTGTCGTTTCTGCGGTGGAGGGAGGTTCTTTGCCAGCCAGTATTATTTTGATTATGGGATTTGCGAATTTGTTTGCTGATGGTTTCTCGATGGCGGCGGGTAAATATCTTTCTGATAAGGCCGAAATTGATCAAGAAAATATTGATTCGACTGGGGTCAATCCGGTACTTGGCGGTTTGAGCACTTTTGGAGCTTTCATTGTGCTTGGTTCTGTGCCATTATTGGCTTATGTGTTGCAGCCCTTTATGTCTCTCAGTTCTGGATTCACATTTCAACTAGCGTGTGTCTTAACTTTGTTGGCACTTTTTTGTGTCGGGTTTTTGAAGGGTTTTTTCATTAATAAGTCGAAATTGTTTGAGGGCTTGCAAACGATGTGTGTTGGGGCTTTTGCAGCTGCAATTTCTTATGGAATCGGATATTGGATCGAAACATTACTTAGTTAAAAATTTTTGCTGAGTCCAAGGTGTCTTTGTTTGTTGTAAATCCAGCGGCACGTTTATGACCTCCGCCTCCGAACTGTCTTGCTATGGGTATCATATCGTGATCGCTGCGATTGTTGCGTAGGCTGCCTCTAATTAGGCCTTTGTGATTACGAGTTAGTAGGGCGCTGAAGTTTTTATTTGGAATTTGGTCTGTTAGATCAATAATAAGATCAAGGTGATCGTGTTTGTGGTCGCCCTTTTGTTTTGTGATAGCAATGCCCTCTTGGTTAATGTAGGTTTTGAGTAGGGTTTTGCCAATATTGATAAGTTTGTGGCTGCTGAGTTTGGGTTTGCTATGGAGTGTGGCTGTCTGGTTACAGGCACCTTTTGACACTAGAAATTTACAAATTCGAAGGGTGTTGCTTGTCGTACTTGGTGTTTGGAGTCCTTGTGTATCATCATAAATACCATTCAGGAGCAGTTGAGCGACCCGGCTTGTGATGTGGATTTGATATGTTTTATAAATAGATGTAAGCATTTCACATGTGGAGCTGGCCGATGTTATGACGTAGTTGTATTTGCCAAAGTTATTATTGGATTGATGATGGTCCAGGTTGAGTATGTTGTATGACTGTTTTTTTTCTAGACCTGTGCGTTCCCAGTTGCTACAGTCCAGGACTATGATGTTTTGGATGTGTGGAGGTATATCGGTAAGCCAAGTTTGTTTGGGGAAGAGTGTTTGAAAGCGGGGGGTGAGTTTGTCCTTACATATTA
>CAYYFV010000102.1:0-3405 GCA_964471455.1 uncultured Candidatus Peribacteria bacterium
GTCCAACCCAGTTGAAATTGCGAATAAAATTATTGCCAAGATCGAATTACCAACAGACATATCCAAAGCTGAGATAGCTGGCCCAGGTTTTATTAACTTTTTTCTATCAAATGAATATCTCACAGAGTATATCACCCATTTCAAAGGTCACTCTTTTCAGGAGCAAAATCAACCACACCCCACTATTATAGAGTACTCGCAACCAAATATTGCCAAACCGTTGGGTGTACATCACATTATTACCACCGTCTTGGGGCAAAGTCTGGTCAATTTGGGTCGTCATGTGGGGCAAAATATTTTAGCTTTCAACTACCTCGGAGACTACGGCACGCAATTCGGCAAATTATTAGTCGCAATCGAACGTTTTAATGACAAGCCAGTTTCCAGCCTCACTATTAACGACCTGCTAGATTTGTATGTGCTCTATCACAAAAAGTCCGAAGCAGATCCAAGTCTTGACGACATAGCCCGAGAGAGATCTTTCTCCTTAGAGCAAAGAGAGCAGTCAGTACAAGAGATTTGGGAGCAAATACTCAAGGTGTCTGAGCAAGATATGTACGAGACTTATGATATGCTGGGGGCAATTGATTTTGATGTAGTCGATTCTGAATCACAGAGGATCGAAATGCTCGCGGAACTTTTAGAAGAAGGAAAAAAACAAAATATATTTGAGGTTGGAGATAAAGGAGCTTTTGTTGTGAACTTTAAAGAAGAGGACAACCTACCGCCCCTTTTGGTGCAAAGATCAGATGGCGCCACCGTGTATGCCACACGAGATATTGCCACCATCAAAAATAGACAGCAAAACTACCAGCCAAGCGAGATATTATATGTGGTCGATTCAGCTCAGTCATTACATTTTAGGCAATTTTTCAATGCGGCTAGGCGTTTCGACTGGTTTAATCAAGATTCCAATCTAACCCACCTGTCCTTCGGCCGAATGTCCTTTAAACATATGGCAATGAGTACACGTAAAGGGCAAATGATAAGCCTAAAAAATATTATCAATGAAGCAACCGACAGAGTCAGAGAGGTCATACTCGAAAAAAACTCAACACTCCAAAATCTCGATCAAGTAGCGCAAAAAGTGGGAGTTGGAGCTCTCAAGTTTGCCATTCTCAACACCAGCCCGGGCAAAGATATCGTCTTTGATAAAGAGCAGGTATTATCTTTTGAAGGCTGTACAGGCCCATATATTCAATATACCTTTGCACGTACACAATCAATTATCAAAAAGTCTCAAGATATCGAAGAGAGTACGCAATCTTTTCAAGCGAACTTTAATGACTACGAAAAGGACCTCATCAAAAAGATCAACAGTTTCAAGTATTCAATTCAGCAAGCCTGGCTAAATCGCAAGCCAAATATCCTATGCCTAGCACTATATGAGTTATCGCAAGTCTACAATCGCTTCTATGCTCACTGTCCTGTTCTCAGCGCCCAAGATCAAAACACTACAAACCAACGACTATTTTTAACCAAGGCTGCTTCTCATACTCTAGAGCTGGGACTCAGTTTACTTGGGATAGAGGCCGTCGAAGAGATGTAGGTGCAGACGATCTAATCGCAGTCCACTCAGCCCCTAGTAGCAATATATAGACAGACATCAAATCAATCTAATCCAAAAGACCTCCGAAGAGGTAATCCAAAAGACCTCCGAAGAGGTCTTTTTATTTATCCAACTTACGAATAATTGCGGCCAGCATCACATTCAAATGGGCAGTCAAACACATCATAGGAATAGTGATATAGCCCCAGACTCGCACCCAGTTCTTGGAGCAGCTGACACCCTGGCCAGTCGTAGCGCAATCAAGGCTATTTGGTACAAACTGCAAAACTAAATGGTATACACCAAACAAAGATCCAATAATCATCAAGGCAATAATACAGTCGACTAGGTTGGTATCTTGTTTTTTATACAGTCCCACAGCACTCAAAATCAAGATCGGGTACAGAGTGATTCTTTGAATCCAGCATAGCTTGCAGGGCGCATATCCAATAACCTCTGAATACCCCAAACTCCCAAAAAATCCAGCCAAACTAAAGGCCAGGGTGATCCATAAAAAATTTTTGGATACCCATGCTAACACAGGGTCCTTTTGCACTCGACCACGACTACCAATCAGGCTTACCAAGACAAACAAGAACCATATCTGGGCGGCTAGAACTAGGCCAGCTAATATCAAACTATAAATTTCCACATTCATAAATACTTAGTTAGGGACCTCACATCCAGTTTTTGCGGCCAATTCAGAGAGACCCAAAGCGCCATTCTTGAAACTCCCATCTCCAAAAGTCCAGGTCGGGTAACTCTTGATAGCTTTATCTATACATTCTCGAGTTTGTGAGTTTCCGTCTGGAGTTGAGCATTCGACATATTCAATCTCATCCATCGCTTCCGCCAAAATATCCTTTTGATCCTTGCAGTGACTACACCAAAAGGCACCATAGAAAATAGCACCACTATCAGAGACACACTCTCCAAACTCAGACAATGCTGTATTGCTAGAACCAGGAGCCTGACTTGCGCTTTTATTTAAACCAAATACTAGGCCCAAAATAGCGACAGTAATAATCGCAAAGGTTGTTGATTTTTTCATATTTATAAGTCGTTAATTTGTTCTGCAAACTCCAAATCCAGTTCAGTTACACCATTTTGACTATGCGTCCATAATTCTAGCATAACCTTATTATAATGTATACAAATATCAGGATGATGGTTATTTTCCTCGGCCAGCTCAGCTAGGTTATTCACATATTCCATAGCCTCATGAAAATCTGCAAATTCTTTTTCCATAACTAATTTGCAAAGGTCGTCATCTTCGACAATCGAGAACTCATCAAGCTCGCGATTCTTCAGTTCAATTTCTAATTTATCAACATCTATAATCATAGGGGGTAATTACATACATACCCATTCTAATAGACAATTTACTCGTAACGCAACGTATTTATTGGATTTTTCTTAGAAGCTGAGATAGCAGGGTACAATCCAAACAGTACTCCCACAAAAGTCGAGGCACCCACAGCAATCACAATAGCATTTATCGGAACGATATACAGCCAGTTTACCTCGAGGGTTTTACTTAAGACAATTGAGACCAGCTTTGAAATTCCTGCCCCAAGCATAACTCCCAAAAATCCACCCGCAAAAGTCAGCATAACTGCTTCCACCAGAAACTGATTCCGAATATCACGGTTGGTGGCACCTACAGACTTTCTAATACCAATTTCTTTTGTGCGTTCTGTGACAGACACTAGCATCACATTCATAATTCCGATCCCACCGACAATCAAACTAATCGCTGCAACGGCTATCAAAAGTGAGCTCAAAATATTTGTAATAGTCGATACTCGCTCCACCAAATCCTGCTGAGTCTGAATATGAAAATTATCATCGGCCTC
>CAYYFV010000103.1:0-3297 GCA_964471455.1 uncultured Candidatus Peribacteria bacterium
AGACCCACGTCCACGTCCAAAGTCGCTATCAACACAAGCCACACACACATTCCACAAGCTAATACCAATGTGTTTCTTGCTGATAACAATTATAGTCCCACAGAATATCGAGGGCATAAATAAAATTATCAGTCACAAAGATTATTGGATCAAACGGCAAAATATAGATCAATATCAGGCACACAGCCCACTTGATATCCAAGCCCACAAACATCGTTCAAATGCGGGTCACTATAGTAAGCAGATATTTCTAAATGATCCTTATCAAATTGAAAATATGGTTTTGTTGTTAGATCAGCACCCCAAGATCAAACTTCATCAGCAATGGTATACCGATTACAAATACTGGTATCTCAGCCACGCCAAACACAACCATAGCTACATAAATCAAAAGGGACAGACACAAGAATTAATTCGGGCTATGGCTGCCTACGATCCAAAATTTAGTCAACAGCTAGCGCTTACTCTGAAACAGTATCAAGAAAACTTTTAGCAGAAGCTAATAGTGTGCGGGCGTTATCAAAAGTCAGATTCTCTAAAGCTTGTTCAAACGGCAGCCACATAAAGCCGGTATGTTCATGTGAAATTTGGATCTCTTGGATTTGAGTTTCACCAAGAAAGAAATCGACTTTCTTATAGTGAGTTTGATCATTTTCGGAATAAGTATAAGAGATCACATCAGTAAAACCATCGACCAGTTTGATATCATCAATTCCAGTTTCTTCTAGGAGTTCTCTTGTGGCACAATCTATGAGTGTTTCACCTGCGTCTATGTGGCCTTTGGCCAGGTCGATATGTCCTTGGGGGTATTTTAGGATTAAAAACAGATTTTGATTGAGTTCAGAGTCATAGCGGTAGACAATAATTCCACAGGAGTGATGTTTAATGATTTCGGGCAAAAATTAAGCAATTAGGTATCCATAACAATGTACAGTTTGGATATAATTAGTGTCAAACTTAAGATCAATTTTTTTACGTAAGCGGGCAATATGCACATCTACTGTGCGAGTCGAGATCGTGGCTCGATGGCCCCAGACGTTCTCAAGTAGTTCTAACTTAGAAATCGCGCGTCCACTATTGATAAGCAAGTATTTGAGAAGGGAAAACTCCATATTTGAGAGCTTGATTAGAATTCCACGAACAAAGACCTGTCTTTGCTCTTCCAACAGTTTCAGTTCCCTAAACCTCAAGTCAGATGTAGTCAAAGAAGCAGACACACCTACTAAGATCTTCGATAGATCGGTAATGGGCTTATCTAATGAGTAATATGCTAAGTTATGATACATGCAATATGTGGAGAGCGATTCAGAGAAAGTCTTGGATATAAGTAACATTTTATAGCAATGGGCTCTCTCGACAAGTGTTTGAGTCAGCTTCTGTACAAATTCATCAGAATTTTTAGGGACAAAAATTATTAACAAAGCAAGCTTGAGCTTTAAAAAATCGGATTCGAAGATGTTTTGCGAGGTTACAACGAGATTTTGAAAGACAGATTCCAGAAAAGCAAAGACAGTCGCATCAAAGAAATCTGTAAAGTAAAGCAAGTATTTCACATATAGAATTAATATTGACTTAATTATAGATAGTTTGTAATTAATTTCAAAACAATATTGTACTCATGTCAAAAAACTGCTAATTAAAGCAGTTTAAACGCTCGAAATAGTGTTGACAGAAAATAACAACAACTAAGAAAGCAAAGCGTGCACAGCCTCGAGTGCTTCTCGTCCGCGAGCTTTTGGACCAATAGATCGGGCCAGGGCCTGCTCGTAGGATTTTAAGGTTAAAATTCCAAAACCAATCGGCTTCATAAACTCTAAGCTCAAACCCAAGAGGTGATGGTAGATAGACTCTTGTAATACAAAGTTGTGATAGGATTCGCCTTCGATAATACAGCCATAAGTCACATAGGCATCGAATTTATCTTCGAGCATAAGCTTTTTGACATAAAATGGGATCTCCATAGATCCTGGAACACGAAAATATTCAACATCATATCCGAGTTCTGCATTGAGTTCTTGGAAGCTTGCCATTAAACCGTCCATCACTTCTTTGTAATAGTCTGAGTAGACGACTGCAATTTTTTTCATTTTTTAATAGTTAAAATTCTTTCAATATAACGAGCCAACATATCTATTTCGACGTTTACTTGGGAGTTTAGAGTCAGAATGCCAAGATTTGTAGCCTCTAAAGTTTCTGGAATCAAGTAAACACTAAAAGTATTGTCGGACACATTGCAACTAGTCAAGGCTACGCCATTTAGAGTAATACTGCCCTTGGAGGCAACGAGATGCTGAAACTTTGTCGGCAGGGCAAACACATACTCTTGATCTTTAATTTCAAGCAGCTCAGTGTAGAAATCTACATGCCCAGAAACTAGATGTCCGGACATGTAGTCCGACATTTTAATACTTAATTCTAGATTGAGTTTTGAATCATTATTGAGATCTCCCAAATTTGTTTTGTCGAGAGTTTCTTGTAATAAATCAAAGCTCAGATTATCAGCCTGTATTTGACTTACAGTTAAACAAGCTCCATTGACACAGACGCTATCACCAATACTAAGCTTGTTAGCTATTGTTGGAGCATCGATTGTCAAAACAAAATAATTATTTTGAGCAGGAACTAGTTTTACAAACCCACCCGTGTGTTTGATAATTCCATTAAACATCTTTCAGAGAAAATAAATATTAATTATAATCTAGTAAAATATAGCTCAAAAATCAATGAAAAAACTCCTGACATTATTATTAATTAGCTCGCTTATAATGAGTGTTTCTGGCTGTCGTAAGAAGCAAGTAGTTATCCAAAAAAAATCACCAGTCACACTGACATATTACAAGTTATATGATAACGAAAGTGATCTAACCCCACTGTTCACAGAGTTCCGTAAAAAATACCCTTACGTTTCTGTGGAGTATCGTAAATTTACAGATCCAAATAAGTATTACGAAACAATTCTCAACGAATTTGCGGAGGGTAGGGGGCCGGATGTCTTTTCGGTACCAAATTGGTGGGTCAAACCAAACTACCTTAAATTGCAAGAGGCCCCGTCAAATATAATTAATGGAGAGATTTATAGAAATTTATTCTTAGACATAGCAGCCAATGATAATATCATTCTCGATGATCAAGATGATGAACATGTGTATGGGATACCTCTAAGTATAGATACCTTGGCAGTGTACTATAACAAAAGTCATTTCGAAGCAGCAATCCCAGAAAGGGGCAAGCCAGCAAGTACATGGCTTGGGATGCAATCTGATGCCAGAGTAATGAATTTCAAATCAAACAATGCAT
>CAYYFV010000104.1:0-3294 GCA_964471455.1 uncultured Candidatus Peribacteria bacterium
GTCGAGACTCTTTCTACCAAATCCTGCTGTGTTTGGATATGAAAGTTATCATCAGCCTCATCTGTTATATCATAAACCTCTCTTAAGGTGAGCTTTATGTCTTCGACAGTCCTTTCGAGGTATTCTTCCTTGGTGGACTGTCCCAAAATAGAATTGTAATGAGATTGCTTCTGCACGTAATCCTTAGCGGTTGTATATGGCATCAGGGCAAGCTTGTCGATATTTGCAAACGCAACTATACCTTTTTTAGGTAAGACGCCTATAACACGAAAATTAACTCCCTTAATCCGAATTTTCTTACCCAGTGCGGAGTCTCCATTAAATAGGTCTTCGGACACCTCGGAGCCAATAACTATCACTTTAGCCCGGGATTTGATATCGTTCTCATCAAACATCCGTC
The DNA here is from genome assembly GCA_964471455.1 of uncultured Candidatus Peribacteria bacterium. Taxonomy (GTDB): domain Bacteria; phylum Patescibacteriota; class Gracilibacteria; order UBA1369; genus CAYYFV01. Next base: position 401 of record CAYYFV010000104.1, read on the forward strand.
CTATCACTGGCTCTACATCTAAAATTTCCGCCATAAATGTTGAGCTCCCAAGCACAGAAGGGTTTGATACATGGCCATCATAGTTCAGAGTTCCAGTCACCAGAATATTTGGAGAAAACTTGTCTAAATAGGGTACATTACGTTTGTTTAGAAGTGCATTCAGCTCCCGGTCTTTAATGGATTCGGTAAACAGCTGGGCAAAATCCGAAGGACCCTTTGGTTTTTTGCCGGGAATTAACTCAAAGGTTTTAGATCCCATTCCCTCCACCTCGCCCAAGATAAGTTGGGTAGCAGAGCTAGTAGTCGCCATAATTACTATAATCGAGGCAATCCCAATCACAATTCCAAGTATCGTCAACAGAGATCTAGATTTATGGGAAATCAATGCTTGTTTAGAGCTTCTAAAAAGTGTTGGAAAATTCATTATTTCTTAAAATTAGATGCCATATTCCTGCCTGTGTTTCTTTTATCACCAACAATCTTCCCGTCCTTGATAGAAATTATCCGAGAAGCATGCTTGGCAGTTTCAGTCTCATGAGTGATGAGAATGATTGTGTGTCCAAGCTTTCGATTCAGTTTATCGAGCACCTGCATTACTTTAGCTCCACTCACGGAGTCCAAATTACCAGTTGGTTCATCTGCAAATATAATTTGGGGTTCATTGACCAGAGCCCTGGCAATAGCAACACGTTGTTTTTCACCACCAGATAATCGAGTGATAGGATAGTCGATACGATGAGACAACCCCACAGATTCAATAGCTTTACAGATTTTATCATGCCACTGCCCCTGAGGTGTTTTTGAATAGACTAGTGGTAGCTTGACGTTGTCATACACGTTATCTTTTGCAAGCAAATTAAAAGCCTGAAATACAAATCCCACCTGGCTATTTCTCACGCCCGCAAGCTGCTCTTCGCTATACTTCAAATTTGATTGGCCATTAAAAATATAGTCGCCATCCGTCTGCGTATCCAAAAAACCAAGGATATGTAATAGTGTAGATTTACCACTCCCAGATGGACCCATAATAGCCACAAATTCACCCTTATGAATATCCAAACTCATATCTTTGATAGCCAGAGTTGAAACATCTTCAGAGAGAACAAAAGTTCTTTTGATATTTTTTAATTCAATTAGTTTTTTCATAGTTCTTGGATTACGCCATCAATCATATTAAACACTCGATTACCAAAAGTAGTATAGTCTTGTTCGTGAGTAATCATTAGAATAGTCTGACCTTGAGAGTTTAATTCTTTGAAAAGTTTCAATATATTTAAAGAGTTTGCAGTATCTAAATTGGCAGTCGGCTCATCTGCAAAGAGAATTTTTGGTTTATTGCATATAGCCCTCGCTACAGAGACTCTCTGCTGCTCACCACCAGATAGAGCATTTGGTAGGTTGTTTTGTTTGTCTAATATACCCACTTGATCTAAAGTTTCTAATGCCATTTTGCGTGCCTCAGCCTTAGATATCCCAAGCATAAGCAAGGGTACCATAATGTTTTCAGCTGCAGTCAGATCTGGAATCAAAGCATAGTCTTGAAATATATATCCCAAATTTTCAAGCCGAAAACGGGTCAATTCATTATCAGATAAGCCAGTAACTTCCAATCCATCAATTTCAATCGAGCCAGAGTCCGGTCGGTCCAGCAAGCCCAGTTGATATAACAGAGTAGATTTACCTGCTCCGCTTTTGCCGGTCAAAGATACAAAATCGCCAGTTTGCAAAGCAAAATCAACTCCCTTTAGCACAGGAGTATCCACCGAACCGTCATGATAGGTTTTGATAATTTTTTGTGCTTTGATCATTAATTCCGGTCTAAAATAGTATCTAATGTATTTTGCTTCGTTATTAGTTTAGCAGGAAAATAACCAGCTAAAAAGGTCGCAAAAATTAAAATCAAAATCCGAATCATAGTCGATTCAAAGGTCACAGCCAGAATTCCATCAGAAAAAGGGAAGTCAATTGGATTGTTATCAAAATAAGGTACCAAAAATTTAAAGAGTACAAACGAGCCAATCACAGTACCTGCAACCGAATAAAATAACGATTGAAAAATATAACTAAATTCAATAGCCTCCGGATAGACCCCAATACCTTTCAGAATACCAATAAATTTACGGCGGGTAATCGCATTAATATAAATCACAATAAAGATAGTAATTGTCGCTACGGCTAATCCAATAGAACCAATGACATTACCCAAAATACCAAATGTTAATTGAATATCTTTAAAAAAACTACCTTGGCTCTCTTCCCAGGTCTGATATTCGGCAAAGTTAGCAAAGCGGCTCTCCTCCATATGATCCGTCACATTCTCTGGCGAGGCAGATGCTATCAAATTAATAGCAATTTCATTTGCCCCATAATCTGAGCGGTTCAAAATTTTTCGCAGTTCCGTATCCAACATAAAAACTCGACTACTGACAAGCTCAACCTTGCTTTTAATAACACCTTTAACAGTATATTCTTTTGCAAAATCATCTATTGTAACTCGAATTTTATCACCAATCTCAACGCCATCCAACAAGGTCAATCCTGGCTCCTGAACTCTAGAATATTGAGAGAGGAGTTTGGAACCAACAACCACAGAGTTCACATCGGAGGCCGACAAATATTCTCCAGCAATCAAAGAGTCCCCCATTCCGGTAGCAGCCTGCTCCATTACAGGGTCAATTCCTGCAATAGTAGCATTGAGCTGGTCAGTTTTATCATAGGGGTTTGTTTTGCTTCTGTAGTTCGCCTCGACTTTACCTCCAGACAAATAACGTACAGATAAGTTTTTTACCTCGGGAAGAGATTTTAAATATTTGGTAATAGCCGGAGTTTGCTGAATAAAGTTCTTATTTTCCAAGGGTTTCACAATCATATCACCGGAATAACTTTGTTTAATG
>CAYYFV010000105.1:0-3270 GCA_964471455.1 uncultured Candidatus Peribacteria bacterium
AGCTGAGAAATATGCAGATGTAATTTATTTAACTAATGATGATCCTTACTCTGACCATCCTGTGCAGATCATTGAAGATATTAAGTCTGGGATGTCTGATGGGAGTTGTGTGCAGGCTATCGTCGCAAGAGAGAAGGCGATTGAGAAGGCGATGCGCGATATGTCGGATGGAGACGTCTTGGTTCTGGCTGGCAAAGGTGGAGAGAAGGTTACGGTCATTAATGATCAAATTATTCCTTTTGATGAAAAAGAAATTGTTTTAGATTTAATTCAAAAAAACTAGATGTCAAATGCCTTGTTATCAATTTATAAACCTGTGGGTGTCAGTTCTTTTAAAGTCTTGTCAGATGTAAAAAAGGCTTTTGGCACAAAAAAGGTTGGACATATGGGGACTTTGGACCCTTTGGCAGAAGGTGTGTTGCCGGTGGCAGTTGGTAAATATACTAAGTTGATTCCTTTGATTAAATTGTCGCCAAAAACATACTGGGTGAAGATTTTTTTTGGGCTTTCTTCTGAGACTTTGGATGCTGAGGGAGTTGATTTGGATAATTTACCGAGAGTTGAATTGGATTTTACAGAGTCTCGAATTAGAGCGTGTCTGGATGGTTTTGTTGGTGAGATATTGCAGGTGCCACCCTTGTATAGTGCTCTTAAGGTAGATGGTAAGCGCTTGTATGAATATGCACGAGAAGATGCTGCTAGTGATTTGAAGATTCGGGCTCGGCGTGTTGAGATGTTTAGTTATAGAGACCTGCAATTTGAGGGGCAGTATTTGAGTTTTCGTTTGGAGTGTGGGAATGGTTTTTATGTCCGGAGTTTGGTGAGGGATTTGGCTGAGAAACTTAATGTACCTGCATTTATGTTTGGCCTGGTGAGAGAAAAGGTTGGTCCATTTGATTTGGATACTGTGTCTTATGGCTCCGATTATAATTTACTTGATTTAGAGTCTGTGTTTGAGGGAATTTCTGTTTATCAAATATCAAAAGCTGATTATCAAAAGATTAGTCATGGTCATTCAATTGCGGTTGATTTGCAGGATCAAGAGTTGTTAATTCTCAAGTATGAAGATTTGTATGTGGCACTTGCGACTGTGGATGAAAATGAGGCTAGAATTTTAAGGCTTTTTATATGATTAAATATCTATTTTTGTGTTTGGCCACACTGTTAATGGTGATTGGGGCATATTGGGTCTACGTTAAATTGAATTTGTTGGATAAGCCTCGTAAGTATGGTTATACGCGTAAGCCAGTTCCTTATAGTTTTGGCTTGGTTTTGATTGTTCTGCTGGTTTGTTTATTGTGGATTTTTAATCCTTGGTCAGAGCAGCTAGGTCTGTTGTTGTTTGCTGTTTTGGCCCTGTCTGTGGTTTCTTTTATTGATGATTTTAAGAATTTAAATCCATATATGCGTTTGCTGTGTCAGTTTGTGCTGGCGTTTTTGGTTGTGGATTCTGGTGTGCATGTGATGGAAGTTTCGAATCCTTTTGGTGATAATATAAGTTTGGGATTGTTTGCTAAGTTGGTGTCTGTTTTGTGGATTGTGTTTCTTACTAATATGATGAATTTTTTGGATGGGGTGGCTGGTTTGACTTCTGGAGTGTCTGCTGTGGGGTTTTTGACTCTGATGTATTTAGCACTGACTCCCGGTTTGCACGTTGTGGATCAATCTTTGCTTATTAATGTGAGTGCTGTGGCTGGGTGCTTGGCTTTGTTGGGTTTTGTGTTGGAGCTACCGTTGCGGCAGCCCAAGCTGTTGTTGGGTGATTCTGGATCCATGTGTTTCGGCTTTTTGCTGGCGTGTTTATCAATGCTGAATGGTGGTAAGTTGGCGACCCTGGGAATTGTGCTTTTGATTCCCATTTTTGATGGTTTATTTGTGATTTTTTATCGGATGTATAAGGGTGGGTCTCCTGTGAGTAAAGATTTGAATCATTTGCATCATAAACTTTTGGAACGTGGATGGTCGCGATTGCGGATTGTAAGTTTTTATATGTTTTTGACAATTGTTTTTGCGGTGTTGGCCATTTTTTCTTGGAATAGTTTTTTAAAGTTTGTTACGTTGTTATTAGTTGTGCTTTTTATGACAATTTTTGTTTATTTAACCCGCAAGTGTGATGGATATAAAGGATGAAATTAAATCACGGATTTCGATTGTAGAGTTGGTTTCTCAATATGTTGAGTTGAAAAAGGCGGGCCGGAATTTCCGTGGTCTAAGTCCCTTCACCTCCGAGAAATCTCCGAGTTTTTTTGTGTCACCAGAAAAAGAAATTGCCTATTGTTTTTCTACCAATCAAGGGGGGGATGTGTTTGCTTTTTATCAGTTAGTTGAGAGTTGTTCGTTTGCAGAAGCTTTGAAGGCTTTGGGAGAAAGAGTTGGTGTAGATACATCATCGATTAATTTATCTGAAATTCAGAAATCTTCGAAAAATTCAGATCGTTTAATAGATTTGCATGTGGCTGCGCAGAAGTTTTTTGTTTCTAATTTACAGCAATTACAGGCTCGCAAATTTATTGAGTATTTGCACGCGAGAGGTTTTGATGAGAATTTAATCAAACAAGAGGGCTTTGGTTGTTGTTTCGATAGATATGATTCGCTGTGTAAGTTTCTATTAAAAAAGGGTTTTAGTAATGAGGAGATTGTTAGTTCTGGTTTGGGATATATAAACAAGGCGAACAAGTTGCAAGATCGTTTTCGAGATCGTTTGATGTTTGCTATTAAGAATTCTAAGGGTAAGTTGGTGGCTTTTGCGGGGCGTGTTTTGGAGTCAGATGCTAAACTAGCTAAATACATAAATTCTCCCGAAACAGATATTTATAAGAAAAACCAACTCCTATATGGTTTTTTTACGGCTAAAGCTGAAATTCGAAAACGTGATTATGTGATTTTGGTTGAGGGATATTTTGATCAGATTGCTTGTAAATTAAATGGTTTTGAGAATACGGCGGCTGTGTCGGGTACGGCTTTGACTGATAATCAATTGTTGTTGATTAAAAAATTTACTCATAACATCCATTTTTGTTTGGATGGAGATGAGGCTGGTGTGCGGGCTCTGCAACGAGGGGTTAACTTGGCTTTGCCCCTGGGGTTTAATTTAAAAGTGGTTTTGCTGGATGGGTTTAAGGATCCCGACGAAGCCTTTAATAAGGATTCTCAAATTTTTGTAGATGCTGTTGATAACGCAGTCGATTATTTTGAGTTTATGATTCATCAGTTTTTAAAAAATAATACAGAAGATCAGAGGAATGATCCTTTGGTTTTGAAGAATTTTGT
>CAYYFV010000106.1:0-3249 GCA_964471455.1 uncultured Candidatus Peribacteria bacterium
AATAGGTTAATAATGATTTTGTAAGCATAGAAAAACCAAGCAAAATGCCGGATACAAAAACTAAGTTCAAAAAGGTCAAAACCATCACGGCAATGATCAGGAGGTTCGTCCAAACACTCGCCCGAACAATTTGGCGGGAGCCTAAGAAAAAACCTACTTTGATACTATTTTTCAACATCTTCCATAAAGATTACAACCTCTTCATTTACAGAAACTCCAGATAGAACTTCGATCAATCCATCCGAAGATCTCAATCCCGTTTCCACAGAGCGCAATTCTACCACGCCATTTTCAAGTAAAATTCGAATTTTACCATCTTCTACAGCACGGATAGGCACACTCACAACTCCAGCAGATTCATCTACCAAAATATCAATGTTTGCAGTCATACCCGCTTTTACAAAGTCATATTCTTGGGTGAATCTTAGTGTAATTTCATATACTGGTACGCCATCTACAGTTTCGGCAGCTTCATTAATATTTGTAACCACAGCTTCCAAGATTTTTCCAGCATAGGCATCCAAAGATACAAATGCCTGATTGTCGGATTCGACTTTTGAGATATCTGTTTCTGGGATATTTGCAATGATTTCATAAGATCCGGATCCAAGCATCTGAGCAATTGTCGTATTGCCAAAAGCAATTTCTCCGATTTCGATATCTATATTTGTCACTATACCATCATAGGGGGCCTTGAGAACCCTAGTATTAAGTTGAGCATACACATCATTCAATCTAGCTCTGGCAGCCTTCAAAGAAGCTTTTTGGGCTGCAAGATTAGCTTGGTTTTGGTTTATCAATGCTTCTTGAGCTTCGAGAGCTTTCACAGAGGCGGAGGCCTTAGAAAGGTTTAAATTAGAATTACTTTCAGTCAGGTTACTTGCGGCCGTGTTCAGAGCTTTGGCTTTAGCAATAATATTGGATTCGTTTGTGTTGCGCTGACTTACAATTGCGTTTTGTAACTGAGATAAGCTTGCCGAACCGGCATTGATTGCAGTTTTTTGAGTTGTAATAGTAGCCGAATGCAAGTTATATTTTTCTCCATCCAGCTCCAGCTGGTTAAAGGCTCTATTCAAAGCACTTAGGGCTGATAATAAGTCATTAGCAATTTGATCCAAGACCGCATTTTCGGTTTGAGAAGACAGGGTTCTTAGCTGTAGTTTGACACCACCTTCGTGGCTGCTTATCGCACGAGCACTCCATTTATGAGCATCGTTTGCACCCACTAATATCTCGGCGGCAAGGGCTTTTTCTATTTCCATTCTATGAGTTTCCATAGATGAATTATAAAAACTCTCTAACTGAATATCAGTTAAGGCCAGTAAACCATTGTAGGCCACGCTAAAAGCATCGTTTACCCCAGCATTGAGGTTGATATATTCAATGGCAAGTTCACTTTCGGCAGACTTAATTGCATTCTGGTAATCAAGCTCGGCATCTTTCAGACTTGTTTCGGCAGAGCTCACCTGTGTTTCTTTGAGAAGAATCTCTGCTGGTTTCGCCCCAGCTTTCAAATCAGCCAAACGAGCCAACTCAGCGTCTACTTGGGATTGGTATTGCACAATCCGAGCTTGTTCTATCTCTACTTGAGCTTGAGCAGATTGGGCCTGAGCAAACAATGAATTTCTTTCTAGCTCAAACAAAACATCGCCAGTTTTTACCACTTGATTTTCGACAGCTTTTACAGAAGTCACTTTACCCGAAACCTCAAATGCCAAGTCGGCCTGTCGAATCGGTTTCACAGAACCAGTCACGCTCACCTCATCAACCAAATCAGCAACCTGAGCTTTGACAGTTTCGATCTGGGCCTCTTTTTTATTTGGAGATAGTATGAATATAAGAAACAGAACCAAAACTAAATATCCCAAGTTCTTTTTGCTAAGATATGGTTTTATCTTGGAGAGTAGCTGGGTTAGACCCCGTAGTTTGTTTTGCATCCGTTCATTCATATATACTTGTTTAATCTAAGAATTATAACATTTTTTGCTTGTTTTTGAAAGAATTACAAGTAAATACCATTAAAATCTTTTTGACAAAAACCCCAAAAGGATTAATAGTTAAATAATTAGATGACAAATAAAAAAAACTTTGATATATTATTTAGAATAACTTTCTACAAATGTTTCGACTCTTCCTAAATCTGTACAATTTCTTTCATGCACTTGGTGATGCACTACGTGATAGTGAATTTAGAGTCCTGTTGCTGCTTGCAACCTTTACAATTACCATAGGAGTTCTTTTTTATAGATTCTATGAGGGTTGGAGCTGGATTCAGTCTCTATATTTTTGCGTAGTTACGCTGACAACAGTCGGGTTCGGTGACATGGCCCCTACAAGCGAGGTCTCGATGCTATTTACAACTGTATATATAGTTATTGGACTCGGAATTTTCTTACTGTTTGTCAACACTCTATCTGCCCAGTTACTCAAGGCCAATCTCGATACAATGAAACACATTAAAAAACACAAATAAAATGAATGGGATCAGGTTTGCATTATCATTTACGGGATTTGGAATAGCATTAATGATCTTTTTATATTTATTTATCCAATTTCTAAAAGCCTAGTTTACGCCAGACATCAGATAGGTTCTTATTTTTGATATACCACATCAGCTTTGCGAGTCGAGAGACCTGACTATCGATTTTTTTTGATGGGTTTTTACAAAAGCTTATTAAAGGCTCAAAGTCTTGATAGCTATCCTCAAAGTTTCGACAATTTTGGGTCCATATTTTGATCTGTCCGTTGATTGCCAGCTCAATTTGAAAAGCCATATCGGTAGGATCTCCAGATTTGTAGCTGCTTCCCAGATTGTTTTCTTTGACAAATGCTGTCACCTCACGGCCCTCTGAGCTTATAACAGCAAGTCCGTTGCTAATCATCTCATTAATACGATTGCATGCTCCTGTCCAAGTCTCCAAGCAATCCAGGTCACAATTCAATCCCAGCTGCGCTTGATTAATAATTTGTGGTACTTGATTAGATTTGGCCCAATTCAGCAAAATATACCGATCTTTGTGCACAGAGTTTTGCACCAATTGTTCAAAAGCCCTGTATTTATCTTCATTCACTCCGCTAATAGCACCGCCAGTCACTACAAGTTCTACAAACGAATATTTATCCATAATTAACTCCATACCCCGAAATAAAGTTTCGTGATCAGCCCAGTTATTAAAGCCACCAAGCCACAAAACCTTAAAGCTGTCTGGATTTAGCCTAAAGTCACCCTCAACAAATTTCCTATCAAAC
>CAYYFV010000107.1:0-3158 GCA_964471455.1 uncultured Candidatus Peribacteria bacterium
GAAACATCCCAAAGTTATTAAGATTCTAGTGACTAACCGGATTAACTTATTGGAATTACGCTTGAGTGACTGTGGGTTTGGCTTATTGGATTTTGATAAGGTGTTACAGCCAGCGGATCAGTTTGAACAAAAGCCAGAGCCTGTTTTGATGCAAAGGGCTTTGGATTATTTGAATGAGTGTGGTGTTTCTGTTGAGCAGGTTGTGTCTGTGGGTGATAGTGTTGTGGATTACATGGCGAGCAGGAAGCTGGGGTTTGATTTTTTGGCAGTGGAAGGCGGTTCGAGTCAGAGGGCTGATTTTTTGGAAGCTGGCCTGGATGAGCAGTGTGTTCTTGTGAATATGTCGGAATTTTTGGCTAAAATTGAAGGTTGATGAAAGTTTTAATTTAATTCAAAGCGGGCTGTGTATTGTTAGGTAGATTCATAATACTTTGGAATATGAAAAAGACTGGATCATATGGAAATCTTAATTCTGTTGAGAAGGATGAGTCGCTAAGTGCTGACTCGGAGGATGGGGATTCTGGAACGAAAGTCTATCAGGGTGCTAGGAAGGTTTCTAAATTAGCTGTTGTGAGTGGGACTGGGGTTTCGTGGGTGACTTTTGTTTGTTTGTCCTATGCTTTTGAGAACGATGATTATATTCAAAGTTGGGCCATAAGTTACGCTGTGTATTTTGTGACCTACTATAGTGTCCGTTTTATGGAGCAGAAATGACTTTTGTCCGTTGAGTATGGTAATTGTGATGCTTGTAGTTGTTTATTAGGTGTAAATATGCAGGTTTTTGTGTGTGATTAGTTGCGATGTAGACATGCTTAGTTCTTGAAGTAAGTCATGGAATTGCATATTGCTACATGTGGACTGTCGAATTGCTTGTATAATGTCTTTAATTCCTTGTGGGTTGATGGCTAGCCTTGTTTCGTTTCTTCTATTGTTTGGTGGAGTGAATGATTCTGTAAATATCTGAATGGCTGTTGTTAATCTTGAATTCTGATAAAAATTGATTTTGGTAGGATATACTTGAGCTCGAGGGTGATGCATGATGTTTGTGCAGCTTTGTTTGAAATCTCCACTTAGTAGTAAAACTGTCGAGTTGAATATGGGAGTCGGTGGATAAAAAGAGACGTCTTGGTTGTTTAGAATGAGCCCTTCGAGGTGATCCAAAGGTCTTGATTCGAACTGTAGCGGATCGTTTATTGATCTTAAGACATGACTTGTTCTGTTTAGGTTTTTTCGTTTGATTTGTTGTAACTGTTTTGTCTGGGGATTTTGTATGTGCTGTAAGTGCTCTGTGAGAATTTGTTTGCATCTAGGCGAAATTTGGCTTTGTTCTAGGCACTCTGAAAATGTCCATATGTTTTGTGTTTGTGTACTATCATTGACAATGCAGATTGAGAGAATCTCTCCGAATATATCCTTGAATCTATTATATTGTTGGCTGTTTAAATGGTCATTTGTGAGTCTGGTTTTAATCTCGAATGGGTATATGTAGTCATCTACTGCGGTTAATACGTCTACTCTTGTAGTAAGATTTGCTGATTCTTGTTCTAGTTGTGTTTCGTAGGAGATCTGGTCTGGATCTTGGAGTAGAACAATACCTATTTTACAAATTTCTTCGGTAAAACTGCCTATAGTTTTTGCTACAGTATCATTGCCGTTAAATTCCGAATTAGGTTTTCTGGCAAAATAGTGAGCTGGTGGCAGGCTGGGACTGATTATTTGCCATCCTAAAATTTCTGGATTGGCGGAGTAAGCTGGTGGACGTTGTTTATTGTTCATTTTTTTCAAATCTTAATACTTTTTTAAGAAACGTCAATATTTCTTGTTCTTTTTGAAGAGAGATTAGTGTGTGTTTTGTAGATAGAGTGGTTTTTTTGTTTGGGTTTGTGGAAATCTTGTCTTGACAAGTTTTTATATAGATGTTAGATTTGGCTCTGATAAAAAAATAGGTTTTTAATGTAAGTTTAGGCATTAGGGGCCCTAACCTACAAAACTTATGAATTCATTTCGTGATTTTAATTTAAATCCAGCTCTGTTAGAGGCTATTGAGGCTAAAGGCTTTGAAGAGCCCTCAGAAATTCAAGCTAAGGCTATTCCATTGATTCTTGGAAGTGATGGCCATGTCGTGGGCAAAGCCCAAACTGGTACTGGTAAGACGGCGGCCTTTAGTTTGCCTATTTTGGATATGATTGATCCCTATGTGAATAAGGTTCAGGCCTTGGTGGTTGTTCCGACTCGGGAATTGGCTATTCAGGTGACTGAGGAAATTAATAGTTTGACTGGGAAATTAAATATTCGAGCTGCAAGTGTTTATGGTGGTCAAGGTTATAGTGAGCAAATCAAGCATTTTAAGCGTGGTGATCAAATAATTGTTGGGACTCCTGGGCGTTTGGTTGATCATTTGGAAAATGGTAAATTGGATTTGTCGACAGTTGATTTTGTTGTCTTGGATGAAGCCGATGAAATGTTGAATATGGGATTTTTGGATGATGTGGATAATATTTTGAGTTTTACTTCGGAGTCGAAACGAGTTTTTTTGTTTTCGGCGACTATGAAGAAGAAAATGGTAGCTTTGATTGATAAGCATATGCCCGATTATGATTCTGTTGAGGTTGAGGCTAAGTTTTTGACTACTGATTTGGTTGAACAAGTATATTTGGAGGTGATTGAGTCTAAAAAGTTTGAGGCTTTGTGTCGTTTTGTGGATTTGGAGGTGGATTTTTATGGTTTTGTATTTTGTCGTACAAAGCGTGAAGTTGATGAGTTGAAAGAGAAACTCAATTTACGAGGATATTTTGCTGATTGTATTCATGGAGATATTTTGCAAAAGAAACGTGAACGTGTATTGCAAAGAGTTCGTTCGCGAGATATTAATATTTTGATTGCAACCGATGTGGCTGCTCGTGGTATTGATGTGGGTGATTTGACTCACGTGGTTAATTATCATATTCCAGAAGATCCAGAAAGTTATGTACATAGAATTGGTAGGACCGGGCGTGCTGGTAAGAATGGTAAAGCTATTACACTGGTGACTCCTAGGGAATTTGGGCGTTTGAGATTTATTATTAAAAAAACCTCTGCCAAAATTGATGCCATGAAAAATCCTAGTTTGGCTGAATTGAAGGCCTTGTATGAAAATAAGATTCAGGTTGAGTTGGCTG